>NZ_JACJOK010000022.1:0-2584 GCF_014695505.1 Trichocoleus sp. FACHB-90 | reverse complement strand
ACGAGCTGCTATGAATGATCTCTACATGGTTTCTGTGTTGGCTGCGGCTCTCCCAAACTTACACCCTCTGCCATAATCCCCATGTCAATAGAGTTTGAGACGCGCTAACCCTGACGGCTCTAAACGGTAAATTCTTATGGTATACAAGGTTTTGCAGCATCTCCTTCACATGGTCTATCTTTGTTTTTCCATCTCTATCCGGGTCATAAATACGATAGTCAACTACCCAAAATTTTCCAAGCTCATGATTGACATATATACAATTTGTTAGCCCAATTCCTTGGATTACACCATGTTCGTTCCCGCTGTACTGTCGTTTGCTTGTTTCTATTTCCGTAGCATATCGTTTATCAATTACTGTATCATCAAAAACTAGATAAGCGTTGTCATTTATTTCTATGATATCTTTGACATTATCCCAAAGTGAACGTGGCGTTAGCTTTTCATTCTTAAGATAGCGATTGATTTTATCATGACTAATCTGTCCCAAGTGGTCTGCCAAATTAGTAAGAGTATAATTAATTTGACTACTCAGCAAGTATTGGCAATAGTCAAGTTTAGTAAATTTCATCATTTTCTTCGGCTTTTGATGCCCGACGCTCCTAATTTTCTCATAAAATGTTAAAGACATCCTCACGCTATCAATTACTATTACTAATTTGAGTAAGAGCCTCTTTGGCGGTTCACTGTAAATAATACATCCGTACTATTAAATGGCGCTCGCGTGAGCCAGTTGCGTAAGTCCTGAGTTGTTCTAATGTCTCTATGTGAGACTCTGAAAACTGCTCAAATGGGGAATAAGCATTCCACATTGGGCTAAACGGGTAGTGTACATGAAATGGATAGATGGAACTGAGGTCTTTAGCGACTAGAAAACAGTAAGGCTTGGGTGGGCTACCAATCTGTGCTGCAATCTTCTGACCGCGTTTTGCGTAGGTTTCAGATTTTTTAATTGCGTCAGGTGTGAGGAAAGGGAAAATTGCTTTTTCAGCTTCCTCATAAGTCGCTTCCACCCAAAATGAATTAACGGGCGTAGCTCCCGACTGAGAATTACGCTGTGGCCAGTAAAGCCGAACAAGCATATCCTTTTCTTGCTCATCTTAGTTTGTTGATAGCAATCTTGTCATAACTGAAGTTACTTTGATAGTTGCTGCACAAATGCGGTATGTTCTGGTGGAGCTAAACCTTCCTGCAACACGGCTAGCACTCGTCCCATATTCCCTGCTAATAGGTTATTCGCTGCCCACCACAAGCCTGGAAATACTTGAGAGCGAATCACCCCATCCTCATCAGCTGACGTTAGACCGCCGCGATCTTTATAATCCACGCCCCGGTTTGCAATCTGCAAAACCCAGTGCCTCTGTGTCGAGAAAACTGGCGATCGCCATCTCAATAACTGCTTCAATTGGATATTCAATTTCCGCAGCACGGGCAATTAAAGCTGCTTGAATTCGCTCAGGCAATCGTCCCAAAATGATTTCGGCATCAGTGGGAGAAAGTTGCTCCTGAAGTTTGGCTTGCATCGCTTCACCTTTCAGATGGAATTTGGGCGTTGTAAGGGGGTTCAGTAGCTCTCAAAATGATGGCTTCTAGCTCCAATAGTAACGCAGGGTTCTCCCAGTAAGGAATTGTCTGCACTGCAATCCGAATATTCTCATCATTATATTTATCCAACCATGCCCACAAAAAAGCCTTGTGTCCGCCACTGAAGCGTCCTCGAAGACTCTTGGTTTTACCTATGTAGAGCAACCCATCGGTTCTGTGCCTAATTGCATAGATGCCAGGACGAGCAGGAATGTCACCAAACTCGCGGCTCAGGGGTTGGCATTGCTCAAACGGAGTGAAGGCGATCGCATCCAGGATTCTCCGAGCTTGGATTGGCAGTTCAGAGTCGTTTGTTGGCATGAAAGCAAGAGTCTTGCAACACAGGTAGCACTCACTCCATATTCCCACTCAATAGATCAGCTGTTGCCAACGACAAGCCTGGAAATACTTGACTCCAAATCACCCCATACTCATCAGCTGGGATGGCGATCCTCCGAAATGCGCGCTTGTGTCAGATTGCCTTGGCTGATCATCGGCTCCACGCAATCAATCGGGCGATCAACTGGCTCAAATGTAACTACTCGAAACCCTTCGATAGCTGCTGCACAAATGCCGTATGTTCTGGTGCAGCCAACCCTTGCTGTAACACAGCTAACACTCGCCCCATATTCCCAGTCAATAAGTCATTCACTGCCAACCACAAGTCAGGAAACACTTGACTCCGAATCACCCCATCCTCACCCACAGGCAGTGGAACATATTCCCCCTCCTCTAAATAAAACCAGTCCAATCTCTGCTCAAACACTTGCCAAACGATATATTCTCTGATTCCATTGCGACGATAGGCTCGTTTTTTATCGCCTAGATCGATCGCTGCACTACTCGCTGCAATCTCTGCCACTAACTCTGGCGCACCCTCTATATAAGGCGTTGCTGAATCAAGGTATGAGTCATGGAGGAACAGGAACATCCCAGAATTTAAGATAGTGAAGTAGCAACCGAACTGAGTGCTTCAGCATTTCTACCGACTTTGAATAGC
>NZ_JACJOK010000021.1:0-50769 GCF_014695505.1 Trichocoleus sp. FACHB-90 | reverse complement strand
ACGAAGAGGTTATGGGTTTAGAAACTTCAACAATTTCAAATTAAGAAGTTTTCTGACTTGGCATTTTGCCAGCTAGTTTCAGTTTATTTTACATACTATGTTCGGTAGAGCCGCAGCAACTACTCCCGGTAATTTCTGAACAACCCTACCCGCTTTTATTTGCCACAATCAGCGGCGCACATCTGTATGGTTTCCCGTCGCCTGATTCTGATTATGATTTACGTGGTTCGCACATTCTGCCAGTATCAGAGGTTGTTGGCTTAGATACTGGACGGGAAACTATTGAAGTCTCAGAATTACGCGACAAGCTAGAAATTGACCTGGTAACTCACGATGTCAAAAAGTTTTTTTCGCTATTACTCAAAAAGAATGGCTATGTTTTAGAGCAACTATATTCGCCTTTAATTCTGCACAGTACGCCAGAACACGAGGAATTGAAAGACATTGCCAAAGGCTGCATCATTCGCCATCATAGCCATCATTATTTAGGCTTTGCTCAGACGCAATGGAAACTTTTTGCCAAAGAAGAACGGCGGCGAGTTAAACCCCTGCTTTATGTTTATCGGGTGTTATTAACTGGCATTCATCTGATGCGAACGGGTGTAATCGAAGCCAATTTAGTGCAGTTGAATGAATTATTCAAATTACCCTACATTCCTGACTTGATTGAGCGGAAGTTAGCAGGAGCAGAAAAATCTGTTTTGGAAAATGCTGATATGGCATTTCATCTGAGCGAATATGAACGATTGTTAGGTGAATTAGAAGAGGCGAGTCAAAACAGTACCCTACCGGAATCGCCTTCTGCCAAGCCTGCGCTGAATGACTTGCTGGTAAGGGTACGGTTAGCATCTTTTACAAACAAGTTAGGGTAGGTTTAGTTGAGGAACCTCACCCAACAAATACTTGTGGGCGTTGGGTTTTGCTACCGCTCAACCTAAAATTAATAGGTATAATTATAATTCAAGAGGCAAATTTTTAATTAAATCTTCGCGGTTGTTACTACTCTTTAGAGATTTAATAACATTTTTATTCGCTTTTGCATAAATGGTGGGGTAATCTCTCTCGCCTAGTTCTTCCCTCACAGGATATGCAAGCATTTCTGTATCAAGACTAAATTCTGCTGCTACTCCTTTTTTATTACCACGGGCATCAACTCTAATCCATCTATTTAAACTTTTCAAATAAATTGCGTTCAAACCATGTAAGGTGAACCACGGTTTATCAGTGTCATCTAAAATAAGCTTTTGATAACAAAGTCCGGTGGGAATTCTTAAGTATCGTAAGATGGCAGCTAGTAAATGTGATTTTGCATAGCAAATGCCTTGTTTGTATTTCAAAACATCGGAAGCATTGCAGGTGACGGTATCGCTGTTTATATCGAATGAATGGGAGATTTCATCTCGAACATATTCATATACCGTTTTAGCTAAATGAATGCCATCATTTCCAACATTGTCCGATAAGTTATTGGCGATATTTTGTATGCTTTTTATGTTATAGTCGATGACTTCTGAGGGAGCTAGATATTCTTCAAGGTTATTAAGTTCAGGTATTAATTTCATTGGATTTATACTGGTTTTATTTGGCAAGGCTAAAATATTTGATCCCCCCAACCCCCCTTGAAAAGGGGGCTAAGAAAAAGTCTTACATTGTGTTAATTATTTAAAACTGAGGGCGGCGACAAACAGGCAACCCCAGCCTACAATAAATGCTACTCCTCCTAGTGGAGTAATTGCTCCCAGCCATTTGACACCTGTAAGACTCAAAGCATACAAACTACCAGAGAACAACGCCACGCCGACGATGAAGGCATATCCAGCTGCCACCAGGTTTGATTGTGCTGCTTCGGCACGACTTAATAATAATGCTACCAGTAACAGCGCCAAAGCGTGGTACATCTGATAACGAGCGCTAGTTTCAAAAATTTCTGTCGCCCTTTCAGTTAGTTTTTCCCTTAAAGCATGGGCAGCAAAAGCACCAAGGGCGACAGATGTAGCGCCGAGGATGGCGGCTATACTCAAAAAAATCCGCGTCATTTTCTCAGGTGAGTCCTAAGAGTAGTTCTCTTCAATTTTAAATGCTAAAGATTGAATCGATAGGAAATTCCTCCCTCTGAATTAACATCAAAATTGGCATCGAACTCTTTCGCTTTTTCATCCAAATACTGCTTGGCTTCCTTCCCTGATAGCTGCGCCTCTGCTGCAAAGCGCAATGTTGTAATGGTGCCGTCGCCGTCTTGGATGAGCTGATAAAAGATAGACTGGAGGCGATCGCGTGTTTCTTTGGAGTGTTGTTTTTGCAATCCCCTTGCCAGCCATCCTCCCAAAGCTACTGCGGGTAGCCCTAAAACTAAACCTCCTAAACCAGCCTCTCTATCTTCCTGCTTATCCTCCGGACTAGCATCCTGATTTGGCATCGTAAAAACGATTAACGGGACTAATAGAAGAAGACCGCCGAAGGTAAGTAGTAAACCCGCAGATAGTTTCTTAATCAGCTTCATAGGGCAGTTGATATATTCAAGACTGCCGCGATCTTAACCTCAGTTTCGGGTAGCTTCCAGTAGGCGGGAAAAATAAAAGCGAGTCTTAGTCATTGCTTTGCGCTGAATGACAAAACCGTTACTTTCCAGAATCTTCACGACATCAGCTTCGCGGTGCAGGTAAGCGCGAGTTGCTTTGCTGGGGCCTGGGAAGAAACTGCCGATTTTCTTAAGCAAACTGAGGGCTAAAGTTTTCGGTGCAAAGCTGAGAATTATCCGAGATTCGGCCATTGAACACAGATGAGAAATCATCTCGGCGGCTTTGTCTTGGGGATAGTGAATTAACACATCCAGACAAATCACGGTGTGATATTTGCCGCTCAATGTTTCCAAATCCTGCACTGTAAACGTAGGATTGCTATTGTTGCCTAAAAGTGCTTCGGCTCTTTCTTTGGCTTCTCCTACCATTTTTTCGGAGATATCGCTGGCGTAGAGTTTGGCACCAGCTTGGGCGAGGGGAATGCTGAGGCTACCAACACCACATCCCGCATCGCAAATGGAGAGAGTTGCTAAATTGCCATCGTCTGTTAGCCAGCTGATGACAGTCTCGACTGTCTGCTGATGCCCTTCGCGGATATCTAGTTGGACTTTATTAACTTCGCCATCGCCGTAGATGCGCCGCCACCGATCGAATCCGGTGGAGTTGAAGTAGTCTTTTACTATCGTTTTGTCGTCTGCTGCGTTCATGAAATTGGTTTTTGTTTAACTGTTCCCAACGCTTAAACTTACCATTCTGCGAGGTCAGTAGTATTAGTTGAGCCGTATTAGGCGGTGGAAACCGCTGCTAGACAAACTAAACCTGCCTACGCAGGTTCCAATTGCCTTGATTCTCCGTTAGTTTACCCTTCTCGGATGAGATTCTGTATAGCCGTGAAAATCTTTGCCAGGGCTTTGTGCATCTGAGTACCTTAAGCATTGGGAAATAAGCGTTGCCAGGTTAGCTCTTTGGTTGCTTCGTCTAGATGCCAGCGCAGCAGTTGATGAGCGGGTTGGCTGAGGTAGGGGCTGGTTTCGTTGTTTTTTTGGCGATCGCGTTTTGATGGTTCTTTGAGCAACCCTATGGCGCGACGAGGTGCTATGGTTGCTAGCGCGATCGCATCCTCTATTTGACAAATCCCCCACTTGACTAAATTCTGCACTCCCACCAACAGCGGTAATGTTGTCCCCGAAAGGGTGCCATCTGGTAATCTTGCTGTACCATTTTTTACTTCTATTTGCCGAGTATCCCACGGGTAAATGCCGTCTGGTAGCCCTAATGGTGATAATGCGTCGCTAACTAAAAATATGCCTTTTTCGTAGTCGCTGGCGCGTAGCAGCATCTGGATCATTGTCGGGGAGACGTGCTGACCATCGGCAATTAAACCACACATTACGTCAGGATGGACGATTGCTGCTCCGAGTAATCCGGGTTCTCGGTGATGTAAACTGGGCATGGCGTTGAAGGCATGAGTCACCATTGTTGCACCCGTGTTAAAGGCACGTTGCGCTTGAGTTTCTGTGGCTTGGGAGTGTCCGAGACTGATGGTAATGCCAAGCGATCGCAAATACTCTATTGCTTCCCCAGTTTCATCTAGTTCTGGTGCCAAGGTGATTACTTTGACAATACTGGCGTAATCCCCTAAAATTCGCTTCACGTTGTCAATTGTCAGAGGCAATAAATACTCTGCTGGGTGTGCGCCGCGCTTTTGGTAATTCAGAAATGGCCCTTCTAGATGAACTCCCAAAATCTGGGCGCTGGCTTGATCTTTCTGCTGGGAGGAGGCATCAGCGAAAATGGATAGCGATCGCTGTATATTCTCTACTGATGTTGTGACGATAGTGGGCAAAAATCCATCTACGCCCTGTTCCCACAATAATTTAGAAATTTCGGGTATTTTCTTGCTATTTTCTAAATTAACTTCTGGAAATGCTAAGCCTAGCGCCCCGTTAATCTGCAAATCCACGCCTCCCAGAGAAAGCCACTCGCCGCCTACATCTAAGACTTCTCCATCTGGCGATCGCATTCCTTTTTCAAAGACGCGCATCGGTGAGATTTTCTCAATTGTGCCTTGTGTAACGGAAATTTCCTGTAATCCTTGATATCCAGGCAGTCTAACGTTGATAATATTCACAATTCGATTATCCCAAATCTAAAATCGCATGACTCAACCCCTAGTTGGTATTATCATGGGCAGCGATTCCGATTTGCCTACTATGCAAGACGCGATCGCAGTCTGTGAAGAATTCAGCGTAAACTGCGAGGTAGCGATCGTCAGCGCCCACCGCACCCCTGAACGAATGGTAGAATATGCCCAACACGCCCACCAACGCGGCATTAAAGTTATTATCGCTGGTGCTGGTGGTGCTGCCCATCTGCCGGGAATGGTTGCTGCTTTAACACCCTTACCTGTGATTGGAGTGCCAGTAGCTTCTCGCCATTTGCAGGGTGTCGATTCTCTCTATTCCATTGTGCAAATGCCAGGGGGAATTCCCGTCGCCACTGTCGCTATTGGCAATGCGAAAAATGCTGGTTTATTGGCTGTGCAAATATTAGCTTCCCACCAACCAGAATTACTTGAACGAGTCCAGCAGTATCGCCAAAATTTAGCCCAATCTGTCATGGAAAAGCAAGGGCGGCTAGATGAACTGGGCTACAAGCAGTATTTAGAGGAAAGGCTTTAATAGGAATTCTGATACAAGGATTGTGAAATTCTTGCCCCTAGCAAGTTTTATAAATTTAAGCGTTGCACGATTCAAACAAAATCGTACAACATTTTTGTGCAGCAATCAGACGAATTATTAAAACTTTTTACCCAATCGGTTCTATATAAAAATTTACACTCAATGAGTTAGAAATATTGTAATATCTTACTCTAGATTTTATTCATCCCCCGAAAGGTATACTTTAGCTACAGGCTACAACTGCCTGTAGCTAAGACTTTGGAAAAATTATTTTTTGGTCAACTCTCTAAAGTCTGAAATAGGGAACTGTATTCTATTATACAGAATTTGTGATGAAGAAAATACAAAATCTAAGGACTTAAAAGGCAAAATTACAATTTTTCCAAACGCCAATAGCGTCTTGAATCCCTGTGGGGTTGTTTCTACAAATAGGTCATTTACCGCTTCAGAGGGCTAGATTTACCCCGATTGCGAAACTGTTGGATGTGTTTTAAGCGGCAAGGAAACTGCACTGATGATCTCTAGACTAAAGATAAAAAAGAAGAAGTCGAGGACTAAAAGTAAGCGACTTTCTTCAAATGGGCTACCTTACTCCCCTCGGAGCGCCATGATGTGGAAGCAGTTACAGACTGCTATTAAGAGGTTAACTCCGAGTTGGCAAGCTTGCATTCCTATAGCCACAATCATTGTGATGCTGTGGGGTTACTCGGCAGTTGCTCAAGATGCTCCAGCAGCCGCTGGCCCGACAACGGCGGAGCTAAAGGTAGCATTGGATACTTTGTGGGTAGCGATCGCTGCCTTCCTAGTGTTCTTTATGAACGCTGGTTTTTGTATGTTAGAAACTGGCTTTTGCCGCCAGAAAAACGCCGTCAACGTTCTTGCCAAGAACTTGATCGTGTTTGCTTTGGCTACCGTTGCTTTTTGGGCGATTGGTTTTGGCTTGATGTTCGGAGATGGCAACCCCTTCATCGGACTCAATGGATTTTTCTTAGGCGGAGCCGATAACAGTCCCGCCACAAACGATGCCTATCAAGGCGTCTTTAGCTCTCTCAAATGGGCTGGCGTCCCTTTAGCTGCTAAGTTTTTGTTCCAGCTAGTATTTGCTGGAACCGCCGCCACAATTGTTTCTGGAGCAGTTGCGGAACGGATTAAGTTTGTTGACTTCTTAATCTTCAGCCTCATACTCGTAGGTATTATCTACCCAATCACCGGACACTGGATTTGGGGTGGTGGCTGGCTACAAACGCGAGGATTTTGGGATTTTGCCGGCTCAACTGTAATTCACTCGGTTGGTGGTTGGGCAGCTTTGATGGGAGCTGCATTCCTGGGGCCGCGCCTAGGAAAATATCAAGACGGGCAGAGTGTTGCTTTCCCAGGTCACAACCTGAGCATTGCCACCTTGGGCTGTTTAATTCTCTGGTTGGGCTGGTTTGGTTTCAACCCAGGCTCCACAATGGCTGCCGATCCCAATGCCATTACTCACATTGCGCTGACAACCAACATGGGAGCAGCTGCGGGTGGAATCGCCGCTACAGCTACAGCTTGGTTGTACCTGGGTAAGCCGGATCTGTCGATGATTATCAACGGCATCTTGGCTGGCTTGGTGGGGGTTACAGCCGGCTGTGCTTTCATCAGCATTGGTAGTGCTTTGATCATTGGTTCGATTGCCGGAGTTGTGGTAGTTTTCGCTGTCACTTTCTTTGACAAGCAGAAGATTGATGACCCAGTGGGTGCTACCTCGGTTCACCTTGTCTGTGGTATTTGGGGTAGTTTGGCAGTGGGTCTATTCAGCGTCGGCCCTGGTGTCTACTCCTGGTACGGCGACGGTCTTGGCCCAGCGAAAGGGTTACTGTTGGGCGGTGGCCCTGGACAGTTCATCACTCAACTGATTGGCGTTGTTTCAGTAGGCGGCATGACAGTTCTACTGAGTACAATCTTGTGGATGGTGCTTAAGGCAACCCTTGGTATCCGAGTTAGCCCTGAAGAGGAGTTTGAAGGCTTGGATATCGGCGAACACGGTATGGAAGCCTACAGCGGATTTGCCAAGGAAGCAAGTGCAGGTGGTTTTGCTGAGACTGGTAAGCACGGTGGAATGCCAAATTCACCGGGAGAGTATGTCAAGTAAAGGCAAAGGCTAATAAGTATAAGGAAAAGGCAAAAGAATTTTTTCTTTTGCCTTTTTCTTTTT
Organism: Trichocoleus sp. FACHB-90; assembly: GCF_014695505.1. NCBI lineage: Bacteria > Bacillati > Cyanobacteriota > Cyanophyceae > Leptolyngbyales > Trichocoleusaceae > Trichocoleus > Trichocoleus sp. FACHB-90. Next base: position 43,381 of record NZ_JACJOK010000021.1, on the reverse strand, counting down.
CTGGGAGCGATCGCGTACATTATCGCCGCCCCTGGGATCTTCATCATTCTCAAAATCCTAGATGCTACAGTCGGTCTGCGACCCAAAACAGAAGCCGAAATGTAAAGAATGGATATCAACGAACATGGTGAGGAAGGTTCAGGACTTACGCACTTACCGTGAACTAAAGTTCCGGCTCAAAGCCCAAACCCATTGAAATGGGTTGGTTCGGGTTTTTTAGTCAGTTTCAACTGACTTGGGCTTTGGGCCAGGAAATTGATTTCCTGGTTCCTAGTGCGTAAGTCCTAAAGGTTATGAAGATGAATTCGGAGGGGGGATGAGTTTTACCAGTGAGTGAAACTAAACAAATTTATTGCTGATAGCCTTTAAAATCAAATTCAAATGCTGAATTTGAGAAGTGTGTCTACCCGCTCGAAAACCTTGATTCCGGCTTGGGCTTTCATTTCCTTGGCTACTAACGGGCTGCTGATGCTAACAACGATCCTGTTGCTGAATCGGGATCGGTGGCTACCAGTCAGATTTCAATCTAGCGATTCTACATCGCAGATGCAAACTCCGCCGGATCTCTCTACCAGCCTGATGAGTAAAACCCTTGCTCCCCAACCAACCTTAGGACAACGCCACCAGTTGTCTTATCAACAGTGGGTGGCTTTGCTGGGGCGAGAAGCTGAGGTAATAGCAGCAAACAAACCGCCAAATTTAACCGTCCTAGCTGGGGATTCCCTCAGTTTATGGTTTCCTCCTGAGCTATTACCAAGCGATGCTCCTTCGGGGACTAGGGGCGATCGCACTTGGCTAAATCAGGGAATTTCTGGCGATACTTCCGCTGGGTTGCTCAACCGATTATATGTATTTGACCAAACTGAACCGAGTACGATTTTTGTGATGATTGGCATTAACGATCTGCTTCGGGGAGGGAAAGACCAGACAATTTTGGCGAATCAGCGACGGATTATCCGGTATCTGCGGCGAGTTCATCCCCAAGCCGAGATTGTGATTCAGTCGATTTTGCCTCACAGTGGAGCTAGGTCAACCTTTCGCGCACGCGATCGCTTGTCGGAAGTCCCCAACAGTCGCATCCGCAAGATTAACCAACAACTAGAAGCGATCGCACGTTCAGAAGGTGTCAATTATCTCAACCTGTATCCCCTCTTTAGCAATTCTCAAGGCGATTTGCAACTCGATTTGACTACCGATGGCTTACACCTGAATTCTCAAGGCTATTTAGTCTGGCGTTCGGCGCTTGTGCTGTTCATGGGGCTGCAACTAGAACCCGCAAATGCCAAATTTAATTAAAATTCTCCTTCCTCTGGTTTCTCTCGTTCTCATCCTCAGCCTGGGAACGAGGAAGCGAGGGTAATTTACCTTTCCCTACGCATCCAGGCAATTTATGATTTACAAGGAGATAAGAGAGAACACACAGGAAACGGCTAAATGGATACAAAAGCCTTCAAACGGTCATTAAACAGTTCTGAGAACTACCATCGCAAGGGCTTTGGTCATCAAGAGGAAGTCGCCGGAGTCCTCCAATCAGAATATCAAAGCAATTTAATTCAGCAAATTCGGGAAAACAACTACACCCTGAAACGCGGTAATGTCACCATCCGGTTAGCACAGTCGTTTGGTTTTTGCTGGGGTGTGGAACGCGCCGTAGCAATGGCTTATGAAACCCGTCGCCACTTCCCCAGCGAGCGAATTTGGATTACTAACGAAATTATTCACAACCCTTCTGTCAATAAGCGCTTGCAGGAAATGCAAGTCGGGTTTATCGCCTTGGAGGAAGGGAAAAAAGATTTTTCTGTAGTCGATACTGGTGATGTGGTGATTTTACCAGCCTTTGGTGCCAGTGTTCAGGAAATGCAACTGCTCAACGATAAGGGTTGCACAATTGTTGATACAACTTGCCCTTGGGTTTCCAAAGTCTGGAATACTGTTGAGAAACACAAGAAAAAAGCTTACACTTCCATCATCCACGGTAAATACAACCACGAAGAGACAGTCGCCACCAGTTCTTTTGCTGATAAGTACCTGGTAGTGCTAAATATGGCACAAGCTGAGTATGTCGCTAACTATATTCTCAACGGGGGCGATCGCAATGAATTTATGGTGAAATTCAAGCGCGCTTATTCGGCTGGCTTTGACCCAGATAAAGATTTAGAGCAAATTGGCATTGCTAACCAGACGACGATGCTTAAGAGCGAAACCGAACAAATCGGTAAACTATTTGAGCGGACGATGATGCAAAAGTATGGCCCCACCAATCTTTCGGAGCATTTCCAAAGCTTTAACACTATCTGCGATGCTACTCAAGAGCGCCAAGATGCAATGTTTGAGCTAGTAGATGAAAAGCTGGATTTAATGGTGGTGATTGGCGGTTTCAATTCTTCCAATACCACACATTTGCAAGAAATAGCCATTGAGAGGGGGATTCCGTCTTATCATATCGACAGCGCCGAACGAATTGGCCCAGGCGATCGCGTGGAGCATAAGCCGCTGCATGGCGATTTGGAAGTAAAGCCGAATTGGCTACCCGCTGGCTCAATTGTAGTGGGAATTACTTCTGGAGCCTCAACTCCCGATAAGGTTGTGGAGGACGTAATCGAGAAGATTTTTGAGTCGAAGGCTGTGGCGCTGGTTTAAAAGCTAGGGTGGGCTTCCACCCTACAAAATTTTAACTATCCATCTTACCATCGGAGACTGGGAAAGCATCATTAAACTGCTGCTGGTCGTAATGGTAAAGAGTGCGGATTGGGTAAGGAATGTTAATTTCAGCGCGATCGCAAGCTGCTTTGAGCGCGATCATTACCTTGGTTCTGGTGCGGCGCACCTCTATCTTTTGCGGTAATGTCCAATAGCGCACCACCAGATTAATTGAGCTATCACCAAAGCCCACACCATCCACTTCTGGCGCTGGTTTTGGCAAAACCCCCTCGACTTCAGACACAGCTTTCTGGAGGGTAGCGATCGCGTGGGGGATTGGCGTATTGTAATCTACTCCTATCTCCAAGTCAGTCCGGCGGTGAGTCATAGCAGTTAGCACCTGCACCGGAGAAGTGAAGACGATCGCGTTTGGCAGTACCACTCGCTCTCCCTGATAAGTCATAATTTGGGTAGAGCGAATCGAAATTTCTTCAATAGTACCCTCGAAACCCTCTACAATCACCTGATCGCCCAACCGAAAAGGCTCCTGCAACAGCAGCAGCACTCCCGCCAGGAAATTTTTGAAAATATCTTGAAAGGCGAAGCCAAACGCCACAGAACCCAGACCCAGCAATCCAATGATGTCACCCAGTCGCAAGTCTGGAAAGGCAACAACACAGGCAAAGAGAACTCCCCCCACCCAGGTTCCAACAAAACAAGTCTGCATTAGCAGCACTCGCAGGGATGGGTTTTTCAGCGCCCGCCTGCCAATTCTAGCGACCATCTGTCGCACCAGATTAGCTCCGTAACGGGTTAAAAAGAGAACCGCGATCGCTAGAAAAATTCCCGGTAGCGCCTCAATGGTATAACCCATCGTGTTTAACAGGCTCTGTTGAATTTCTTTGAGCAGAGCAGTCATAGGCGCGTTAAAATCATCTCAACTCTGGAGAACAATATCAGAAGATACAGGCAAAGCTGTTTTTTCTTTAGTTATTTTGGCGTAAAGGCGTTTCTGGAAATCATCAAAAATGCTTAGCCCGCGCAGGCGGGCTTGATTTTTGTAAGCGCCCATCAACGGCTAATGTGAGTTTTAGTCTTCGTGATCTTCAAACGGATCGCTCAATTCCTTGGCAGGAGGGCCAAAAGAGGTATAAATTGAAAGTCCAGTAATGGCGACGACAAAAGCACAGATACTAATGCTAAGAACTGTTGCGGGTTCCATAGGTTGAATAATTTATGAGAGCTTATCTTATACAATATTACAAAACGTTAAAAATTTCAGTCGAGATTGGTCGCTAGTAATCTATGGCACAACGCACTTGGTTAGGAGATAGACTCAAACCCCTGAACTCCGAATATGGAAAAGTCGCTCCCGGTTGGGGTACGACTGGATTGATGGGTGTTTTCATGGCGCTATTTTTCGTCTTTTTGCTGATTATTTTGCAAATTTACAACTCCACACTCCTGATTGACGGTGTGGATGTGGATTGGAAAAGCCTAGGCGGTTAATAAACTGCTACAAGGCTCAGAGCCTTGGGGCTTTGCTTAACGCCGTGAGTGAAGAACACGCGAGTTTTCCCGGCTATGCCGGGTTTTTTTTGTCAGGAAAGCAGGAAAAAACCTATGAATGTATTTGGCATTGGCCTGCCGGAAATGGCGCTGATAATGGTTGTGGCTCTTTTAATATTCGGCCCCAAGAAGTTGCCAGAAGTTGGTCGCAGCCTGGGTAAGGCAATTCGAGGGTTTCAGGAAGCATCCAGAGAGTTTGAGGGCGAGTTTAAGCGGGAAGCAGAAAATTTAGAACAAGTAGTAAAAACCCTTCCCTCGTCTGAAAGTGAGAAAGTGGCAGACACGAATTCTGAGAATCATGCCACAAGCTCGTCTCAACAAGGCTAAATATTCTATCTAGTTTCTAGTCAGATGCTGGAAAGTATGTAACGGGGGCGATCGCGCCAGAAGCGATCGCTTCTTTGCTCCTATCTACCTAAATTCTATTAATTAGCAGCCACTGGCAGAAATTCGTACTGCTGCAAAATCTGTCTCAAGGAAAGACAAAGCTTTAAAGCTGGGGCAATATTGGTAAAACAGTTGGTTAACAAAGCAGCGACACCAACACTTAGGTTAGTAGATTTAACCTTTGGGGAAATAGCAGGGGCTACAAGCCCCCAGCATAAAACTCATAAGCAGACAGCAGGCATAACGCCATTCAGTTTTAGGCTTTTCATCTTTGATTGACTAAAACTCGCTCTAAACTTTGGTTCCAAAAATCCAAAATTCAAAATCTAAAATGGTAGATATCCCCAAAACGTACCCCTAAACGCGCTCTGTTTTGCCATTCTGCTCAGTTGTACTGGGTACCTCAAACTTATACCCTACCCCCCGAACGGTTTGAATTAGCTCCGGCTGAGCCGAATCAATTTCAATTTTCCGGCGAATCTGGCCGATATGAACGTCAACCACTCTTGGATCTCCGATGTACTCGGAAGCCCAAACTTCTTTGATCAACTCTGCTCGTCGCCAAACTCGTCCCGGATGACTCGCTAGAAAATGTAGCAAATTAAATTCTAAGGCGGTCAGGGGGATTGGCTGGTCGCTAATATTCACTTCCCTACGCACTGGATCGATAACCAGTTTGTCAAAGATCAAACGTTGCTGTTCAGCAACTTTCAGGGGTCGGTGACGCTTAAAAAGCGCTCCTACCCGCACACCCAGTTCCCCTAAACTAAAAGGCTTGGTGATGTAATCATCCGCGCCTTGCAAGAACCCGTGGATTTTATCGTTTTCGTCGGCTCGACTTGTCAACAGCAGCACCAAGACATCTGTGCGTTCCTGTAATTCCTTACAAAGTTGATAGCCAGTCGTGTCCGGCAAATTCACGTCTAGAATCACCAGGTTCGGGTTGAATTGCTCAAAGACGGCGCGGGCTGTCTTCCCGTCTTCAGCAGACTGCATTTGATAGTTTTGCTGACTTAAAAACCGATGAATGAGATTCCGGATGGCAGGATCGTCATCCACGACAAGAATTTTGTGAGTTGCGGAAGCCATGACCATAACTTTCCACTAAAAACTGGATTATGATTAACGGACAAAAGAGGTGTTCAGCAAAGAGCGGCGTGGGGAGAATTTGCGCTCATTTTCGCTTAAACACAAGTTCCCCACTTTAATTAGTGTTCCCAACCTAATGGCGTAATGAGCATTTTAGACAATTATCGGCGCTCGCTCCAGGCGATGAAAATATCTTGTAATGGACAATTTTCCAAAATTAAGGTTTAAACGGGTTGTTTTATGTCTTTTTTGGCTAAAAAGATGAATTTTACCGATCGCACTGGGAGGAATCATCTGATGGCTGGGGTAGTGAGCTAGTAAAAGTGTTTTTCGGCTCAAGTGCTTGAGTCGAAGGATCAGGCTAAACTAACTTGCAGGGGGATGAGTTTCACCCGGTCAAGGCAAACCTGTTAACTGCTCTTTTTGCAGTACCTGTGGACTTGAAAGGTACAGAACAATGAACCAGTATGGCAAAACTTCATGGAAAATGTATAGCTACTTTGTCAAATGTATTAATTTATGACAACTCCATGCGAAAAAAGCTACAGAACATCTCTGGCCACGGTGCGTACTAGGAGCAATATGCTTATAGTAACCGGGAGTAGAGGGGGTGTCGGCCACTTAGCTTAACACGCTTGTGCTAACTTACACAGTGCTTGCAACTCGTGGGTCTGGAGCGTAAACATTTTCTTTTGTTGCTAGAAACTAACATAGGGGAATGTTGAGGGTTTTTCTCTTTGGCAGCAGAATAAATTCGATGAAGACTGATATAAATAATGGATCTCTGGGAGGTTTTGGATGAGCGAGCAAAATCCCTACGAAAAGCTTGGGCTGACAGAAGACTCAACGTTTGAGGAAATTCAGGAGGCGCGATCGCGTCTCCTTCAAGAGCATCATGGGCAAAAGGAGCTTCTGGAAACTATGGAAGCTGCCTACGATGCGATTTTAATGGAGCGTCTTAAAATGCGCCAAGAGGGAAGAATTAAGGTTCCTGAACGGATTCGTTTCCCAGAACGGCGAGAAACACCCGCTCCCAATTTTGCTCCGCCTCCGGTAAACCGTTCTGGGGCTTGGCTATCTCGGCTGGTGGATACGCCTAGTTTACAGGAGGTTATTTGGCCTAGCGGTTTGTTTTTACTATTGAGCGGCGTGAGTCTCCTCTACCCAGGTACGAATGATTCAATGCTGCCAATGAATATGGCTTTGGGAGCCGGATTAACTTTATTCTTTGTCAATCGCAAAGAGCGAAAGTTTGGTCGCGCTATACTGCTGACGCTGTTTGGGTTGTTGGTGGGTATAGGATTGGGAACGCTGTTTAATAGTCTGCTCTTGGAGCAAATTTCCTCTATCGGTGTAAGTGCTAATCAATTCGAGGCAGTAGTGACGTTTATTATCCTCTGGCTGGTCAGCAGCTTTCTACGCTAGAAGGATTTCTTCTGGCTGCGACTGACTCAAAACTAAATCCACGGCTTCGCTGAGGTCGTGGACTATTTCTGTTGGTTGGTATTGCTCTAGTTGGGCGCGCTCGCGTATCCCACAAGTTACCGCAATTACCTTGACATTGTGTTTTTTAGCTGATATAATATCTGCCTCAGTATCTCCCACCATCCACACATCAGTCGCGGGTGGTAATTCCTTGATGGCTCGTTCCATCAGCAAAGGTTTGTCGTCGATGTCGCGAGTCTTAACGTAGTCGTTGCTAAGTCGATAGCAGCGGTCTTTAGGGAAAAAACGCTCTACATCGCAGCGGCTGAAGGCATATTCAAGCTCTAGCTCTCGGCGCATGGTCATAACTACTAAATCGACGCCAGCTTGCTGTACTTTTTCTAAAGCTTCTACAGCTCCCGGAGCTAGTTGATCGTATGTCATATAGGGGAGCGTATGCACAGTTTGACGGCGCAGTCCGGCAAATTCCTTGGCTTGCGCTTCATCTAAACCGGAGAGAATGCCGATTTGTAGCTCTGGTACACGCGATCGCTTCAAACTCCAAAATTCCTCCTTAGACATTTTTCTCACAGGCTGATCTTGGCGTTTCGTATGCTCCAGACAAAACTGGTAAACCTGGTAATATCGCTCCGAAACATCCATAATCGGGCCATCGAAGTCTGTAATAAGTCTTAACATTTGCTTAACTATAGTGACTGCGATTGTTATTTTCAATAGCAGATTACTGCATTTTTGGGACGGATTGGGGATTGGGGATTGGGGATTGGGGATTGGGGATTGGGGATTGGGAAAAAGTCTTACCTAGTTCCTAGTTCCTAGTCCCTAGTCCCCAGCCCCTAGTCCCCAGCCCCCCATCTTCCAAACTACCGCGCTGCATCTGATCGCGCTCAATAGCTTCAAAAAGAGCGCGAAAATTGCCTTCCCCAAAGCCTTGCGCCTGGAAACGACGCTCAATCAGCTCAAAAAAGAAAGTCGGCTGTGCAAAAATTGGCTGAGTAAAAGTTTGCAACAGCAGCGCTTGAGGATTGTCCTTCTCCCAATCCACCAAAATTTGCTGCTTGGCGATTTCTTGTAATTCAGTTTTTGATAAGTCGAGTCCTTGGCGATTTTGCAAATCGGTGTAGTAGGTGGGGGGAACCGACAAGAAAGGTAAACCAGAGGCGCGGAGGTGCGCGATCGCCTGCACAATTTCAGGAGTCTGTAACGCAATATGCTGAATTCCCGAACCTCGATTCACATCCAGAAATTCCTGAATTTGAGAATTAGCCGAACTCGGTTCATTAATCGGTAACTTTACCCAACCATCAGGATGAACCATTACCTTACTGTGCAAGCCAGAACGCTTTGTCTGAATAGCGAACGACTGGTGGGGCAAAAAAGAGAGGGTATTTTTATACCAAGCAACCGCCCGATCCAGATCGCCAGCAGGAACATTCAGCACCACATGATCGATAGCGGTAAACAGTCCCTTGTCTATTGTTTGTTGTTTATTCCCGCTAAATACCAAAAAACCAATATCAACTGGCACATTGCCGCTTGCTTCAATTAAAGTATGCGACAGCGAACCCCAGCCAGTGATTTTGCCCCACTTGACATATCCTTCATCTTGGAAAAAGTGCCTAATTGGTTGCAGCACTTTCGCCCCTTGCGATCGCGCCCTCTCTATCACCGAATCGACATCTGGAACCCGAAAAGCCAAATCTGCCACACCAGGAGGGTGCAGGCGCAAAAACTCAGCAACCGGGCTAGTGGGTGCAATAGGAGAAGACAGAATAAAGCAGACTGAACCGCTTTTAACTACTTCCGTGCGGGTGTCGCTACTCGCACCGCCAAAGACACATTGAAAGCCCAGGATTTGAACAAACCAGTCGCGCAACGCTGTGGCATCTTCAACATAAAAGCGAACGTGATCGATTTTCATGGTTTATTCAGTCTTAGAGCTTTCCTGAGTGTAAATTCTGCCCTTTTCCCCGGATTTCCCGGTCACTCCTAAGAGAGATACAAGGCTAGAAAAATAGGTGGCTTTCTGGCTGAATATTAATTTCCATTGGCACCGCCTGCGGATCGGCTGCAAGAGCGAACATAATTGCGTCAGCAGCAGTTTCGGCACTGAGCATCTTTTTTCGGTCAACCTTCAAGGTAACTTTATCCCAGAAGGGAGAATCGACACCGCCAAAGTAGAACAAGGTGAACTTGATGCCAAAACGCTTCAGTTCATCCGCCATGCACTTGCTGAAACCCACAACACCAAACTTGGAGGCACAGTAAGCCGCTGCCATCGCCATTGAGTGCTTGCCCAAAATCCCTACCACATTGCAGATGTGACCGCTTTTATGCTCCTTCATCGCCTCAGCAGCCGCCTGACAGGTGTAAAAACTGCCCTTTAAATTCACATCAATCATGGCATCTAAGTCTTCTGGCTCTAACTGGTTGTACTGCTTGAGAATACCAGCACCAGCAGCATTGACTAAGACATCGATTTTCCCAAACTGGGCAACAGCCTTGGACATCAGCGCCTGTACCTGCTGTTGGTCGGTAATATCTGTGGGTACGGTTAAAACAGAATCGAGTTCTGATGCCAAGGAATCCAAACGGTTGCTATCTCTTGCCGCCAGTACCAACTGCGCTCCGGTTGGTGCCAGTTTGCGTGTCAAGGCGGAACCAATCCCGCCAGTGGCACCAACGATTACAATAACTTTGTCTTGCATATTGCTTTACATTTCTTTACATCTTTCCCCATAATACTGATTCCGGCTGATTCTGCTCAACAAAGGCGGTTACACTCCTTTTGCTGGTTTTTTCTCATTCCCAGGCTCGTGAGGATGGCACTGGGGGAACTTTCCCAGCAAACCTTGTCTTATTGATAAAGTGCTTCGCGCGTTCCCTCTTCAAATGGAGTAATTCATGAATTGGATTGTCACATCCGCACAACAGATATTTGCAGGCTTATTCTGGCTTTTTACCACGCCATTTTTTAATATAGGCAGCAACTCTCTCTCGCTTGGTTTGATTGTCCAACTGATTTTGTTAGCCTTGACGGTATTTGTGATTTCTCGCGCCATTAGTGAGTGGATAAAGCGGAAGCTGCTGGTACGAGTGGGATTAGATAGGGGAAGTCGAGAAGCGATCGCATCCGTCCTTAGCTATTTGTTGGTAGGCTTGGGTTTCATGATTGTGCTGCAAACAGCAGGCATCAACCTCAGCTCTCTGACTGTATTTGCTGGAGTTATCGGGATTGGTGTAGGTTTCGGGTTACAAAATTTAGCCAGCAACTTTATCAGCGGACTCACTCTACTTGTTGAATAACCAATCAGAGTTGGAGACTTTATCGAAATTGAGAACCTGCTTGGAACTGTAGAAAACATTTCTATTCGCTCCACTATTGTCCGGACACTTAATGGCGTTGTCGTTATAGTTCCTAATATTCGTTTTGTCGAAAATCATATTATTAACTGGAGTTATAAAGATTCTAATTGTCGCATTCATCTTCCAATTGGCGTGGCATACGGTAGCGCGGTATTAGTTACCGAGGCACTTTTAGCCGCCGCTCGCATGGAAACTGGCGTTTTATCTTCTCCTCCTCCCAAAGTTTGGTTTAAAGCTTTCGGAGAAAGTTCTTTAGATTTTGAACTGGTACTTTGGATCGACCAGCCACAAAATAGCGAGCCAATTAAAAGTTCTTTAAACTTTTTGATTGAACATGAATTTCGCTATCGAGGCATTGAAATTCCTTTTCCCCAGCGGGATGTAACAATCCGAAATCTAGAAAAATTAGAAAATTTGTTTCAAAAACATAACGCCGCAGATGTTTCCAATGGCATCAACTCCCAGAATGGCGCGATCGCATCCAACAACAAGCTAGTTTCAAAATCTCCTGACAATTGGACGCTGCGCGATTTGTTGCGGCGCGTGGCATACTTTGAAGGGTCTACTGATTTAGAATTGCGGCAATTAATTGAATATGGGTATCGGCAACTTTTTCCAAACTGACAAGTTGTATGTCAAGAGAATGACCCTGGCGATTCATTTTACATTATTCTCACCGGGTCTGTAGAAGTTTTTTCCCAAAAAGCAGAGAAATATATTGCCACGCTTCACCAAGGCGAATTTTTTGGGGAAATGTCTTTGCTGATGGGAACCCCTCGTTCAGCTACAGTTCGCACTTTGGAAGATTCAATTTTGTTTGTAGTAGATCGCCACGATTTACAGAAACTTTTGGTAGATCATCGAGAATTAGCGGATCAGATTGCTCAAAAATTATCTGAAAGGCAACAGGCGCTAAGAGATTTAGGATTACTCGCTGAAGAAATCACAGAACCGACTCCTTTTATTCGGCTACGTCAACGAATTCAAAACCTTTTTGGTATTTGATTTTAGTTTGTGTTTCTTATCGTTTATTAAAGATAGCCTTTACCTTTATCCAGCCTAAGTTTTAGTTAGTATAGCAGCGCTCTTAACCAAAACTTAATTCCTTTTTTATCTAAAGATAAATTAATTTTAATTCAACCACAATCCTAGATTATAAATCCTTAACCATGAACAGGTATTCTATCTGGGGTTAGATTTAGAGCGAACTTAGGGTTCCGGAGCGAAGGATATGGCAGCCAACGAAGTAAAGTTTAAGCTTAACCGCTTGACAGCAATAGGTACTGCGGCAATCACAGCTGCAACAATTGGTTTATCTGTATCTGCGGTTAAGTCTCAAAGCCCAGCAACAATTAAGATTGACGGTTCCAGCACAGTTTTCCCGATTACTGAAGCCGTAGCCGAAGAGTTTCAGAAGTCAAGAAGAGGCGCAGTAAGAGTTACAGTTGGCGTTTCCGGTACTGGCGGCGGCTTCAAAAAATTCTGTTCTGGCGAGACAGATATTTCTAACGCCTCCCGTCCTATCAGCACCTCAGAAATGGCGGCGTGTAAAGCCGCGGGCGTTCAGTACGTTGAACTGCCAATTGCTTATGATGCCTTAACAGTTGTGGTTAACCCGGCAAACACTTGGGTCAAGAGCCTGACAGTTGCAGAACTTAAGAAAATGTGGGAGCCTGCGGCACAAGGTAAAGTCAAAACTTGGAACCAAGTACGTTCTTCATTCCCCAATGCACCTATAAAACTATTTGGGCCGGGTGCTAGTTCTGGCACCTTCGACTACTTTACCGAAGCTATTAACGGCAAAGCCAAAGCCAGTAGGAGTGATTTCACTGCTAGCGAAGATGACAACGTACTGGTACAGGGCGTTTCCCGCGATAAGAATGCGCTGGGATACTTCGGATATGCCTACTACGAAGAAAACAAGGGCAAGTTGAAGGCAGTACCAATTGATAGCGGCAAAGGCCCCGTGTCCCCATCTGCCCAGGCGGTGCAGAATGGAACTTACACTCCCCTGTCTCGGCCTATGTTTATCTACGTCAGCTCTAAATCTATTAACAAGCCACAGGTGCAGCAGTTTGTACAGTATTACATAGGTAATGCTGGTAAGTTTGCTCGTGAAGTGAAGTATGTTGCTCTGCCAGCGCAGGCATACACCCTCGCGAATAGTCACTTCAAAAACAAAAAGTTCGGCACAGTGTTTGCGGGCGATACAAAAACCGGACTGAGAATTGAACAACTGCTACAGCTCGAAGCTAAACAGTAATAGGCAATAAAAAGGAAAAATTTACTTATTAAATTTTTCCTTTTCCTTCTCAGAGGATGTCCCCGAAGTGTCAAAAGTTAGTTTGCTCCCCCCCAGCCCTCCTTTTCAAGGGGAGAAAATCAAGTCTAAGTCCCCCTTTTTAAGGGGGATGCAAGGGGGATCTCAACCGCCTAAGCGTCTCGATTATAACTTTTCAGACGTCCTCTCAAAGCCCAACCTAAAAAGCATTTCAACTACTATCCATAAGTGGCTTAATTATGACCGAAAGACCACTGCAACTACCTTCTAAACAGGCTCAATTATCGTCAAAGCTAGTACGCGACTTGCGGGAAAAGGCAATTGAGTTTGTGTTATTTTTGGCGGCGCTTTCCTCGGTAGGAGTTACCTTTGCAATTATCGGCATCTTAATTGAAGAGTCTTTCCTATTTTTCCAGAAAGTATCTATAGTAGAATTCCTCACCAGCACCACTTGGTCGCCTTTGATTGCCGACGCAGATGGAAAATTTAACTACGGGATATTGCCGCTGATTTCAGGAACTTTAGTTACTACAGCAGTGGCATTGTTGCTGGCAGTGCCGTTGGGTACTATTGCAGCTATTTATCTAAGCGAATTTGCTAAACCACGAGTGCGAGAGGTGGTTAAACCAGCCTTAGAATTACTGGCAGGCATTCCGACAGTTGTTTACGGTTATTTTGCATTTTTGTTCGTCACCCCGTTGTTGCAGAAAGTGTATCCCGATTTGCCTGGTTTTAATATGTTGAGCGCTGGGCTAGTCATCGGTGTAATGATTATTCCTTATGTCAGTTCTCTGAGTGAAGATGCCATGCGTGCGGTACCTGTGCATTTGCGCGAGGGTTCCTATGCAATGGGGGCCACCCGCTTGCAGACGGCGTTGCGAGTTGTATTACCAGCTGCTATTTCCGGGATATCGGCCGCGTACATTTTGGGAATCTCGCGTGCCGTGGGAGAAACGATGGTGGTAGCGATCGCAGCTGGGGGTCAGCCTAATCTTACCTGGAATCCGACAGAACCAGCACAGACAATTACGGCCTACATCGTGGCAGTAAGTCTCGGCGACCTGCCTTATGGCAGCTTGGAATATGAAACCATATTTGCAGCTGGATTAACCCTAGTGCTGATGACCCTAGTTTTCAACATTGGCGGTCATTTCTTGAGAAAACGCTACCGAGAAATTTACTAAGTTAGTTATTAATAATTTAATAATCAATGACTAGCTAATAAATAATGAAAAATTTACAAGAGATTCGCTCTATTATTGCCAAGAGCAAGCGTTGGGACTTGGCTTTCCAAATCGTCGGCTTGTTGTCGATGTTATTTGGAATTGTCACTTTAATGGCGTTGGTGCTTAACTTAATGCACAACGGTTTACCGCGCCTTGATGGGCAATTTCTCACCTCCTTCCCTAGTCGCAAAGCGGAAGAAGCAGGCATCCTTTCTGCGTGGGTAGGAAGCGCCCTAGTAATGTTGGTAACTGCTGCAACTTCAATTCCAGTAGGGATAGCAGCAGGCATTTATTTAGAAGAATATGCTAAGAAAGGTTGGCTTTCCGACTTCATCGAAATCAATGTCACCAACTTGGCGGGAGTTCCCTCCATTGTCTACGGACTGTTAGCATTAGGCTTGTTCGTGTATAGATTTAAGTTGGGAGAAAGCGTTCTCACCGCCGGATTAACTCTGGCACTGTTGGTTTTGCCGATAGTAATTGTGACAACTCGCGAAGCTCTCCGCGCCATTCCCAATAGTATTCGCGAAGCTGCCTATGCAGTTGGTGCCAGCAAGTGGCAGGTGATCTGGGATCATGTTTTGCGTTACTCAACTGGCACAATTCTTACTGGTATAATTGTTGGCTTAGCACGAGCCATTGGCGAGACTGCTCCCCTAGTCACCATTGGCGCTCTTACCTTCATCTCCTTTTTGCCAGAACCCCCAATTCAAGGACAGTTTCCCTTCATTTCTTTTAAGTGGTTGCTGGCACCGTTCACAGTTTTGCCCATCCAAATGTTTGATTGGGTATCCCGTCCCCAGGAGGAATTTCAAGTTAATGCAGCAGCGGCGGGTATCGTCCTAGTTCTTATGACACTAGCTATGAATGGTATAGCAATTTTTCTGCGCTATCGTTTACGAAAAAATATCAAATGGTAGAAAAAATCGAAACCAACCAATCTCCCTTAAATTCAGCCAAAAATATTAAAGCTGAGGTTAATAACCTAAATTTTTATTATGGCGGTACTGTCCACGCACTGAAAAATATTAACCTGCCAGTCGGTGACAAACAGGTAACAGCGCTAATTGGCCCTTCAGGCTGTGGCAAAACCACTTTGTTGCGGTGTTTCAATCGGATGCACGACCTTTACCCCGGAAATCGCTACGAAGGGGAAATCCGCCTGGATAGCGATGGTATTAATATTCTCAGTCGTAAAGTTGACCCGATTGAAGTTCGGATGCGGATTAGTATGGTGTTTCAAAGACCTAATCCATTTCCTAAGTCAATCTACGAAAATGTGGCTTATGGTTTGCGGGTGCGGGGTATATCAAAGCGTAGCCTTCTTGATGAAAAAGTAGAGCAAGCTTTGCGTAGTGCTGCGCTTTGGGAGGAAGTAAAAAATCGCTTAAATGACTTAGCTTTCAACCTTTCCGGCGGTCAACAGCAGCGCTTGTGTATTGCCCGTGCTTTGGCAACTGAGCCTGAAATTATTCTTTTCGATGAACCGACATCGGCGCTAGACCCAATTGCTACTGGCAGCATTGAAGAATTAATTGCTGAGTTGAAAAAACAGGTGACAATTCTAATAGTGACTCACAGTATGCAGCAGGCAGCTCGTGTTTCTGACTATACGGCGTTTATGTACTTGGGGGAGTTGGTAGAGTTTGACGATACGAAGACTATTTTTGCTCAGCCTGCGAAGAAGCAGACAGCAGACTACGTAAACGGACGATTTGGCTAATTTTAATCCTTGTTAAGAGTTTCTTAACTGGGAATGCCTATTTATCAGGCTCTGTCTTATATTAATTTATAGGAAGCAGAGCCTCGAATACTTGCGTTAATAGTTTCTGACTCTTAACGAGAAATGCTGAGTGTCTTATTTTTATTTTGACCAATTTACTTAGCGATCGCAACTCGATATGACTTCCCTGAATTTTCTACCTTAAAAGCACTACACGACTGCAAAAACTTTAGGAAGTTACCATCCATCTTCAATTGCTTCATTATTGCGCTAATCGTTACCCCGTATTGCTTGTGAAATTCACTACCTAAACTTTCTATGGGAATAGGCGAGTTTTCAGATGTATTAGTTAAGGAGTTTAGAAGATTTATTAATACCTGTTCCAAAACAGCTTGCGAGTTAATCGTAGATGCAGAGTTTTGGGCAAATTCCACAAACTCATCTTTACCAGTATTCTGAACTTTCAACCCTTGGCATGACTGTAAAAATTTACTTAAGCTTGAGCCTAGTCCTAATTTTTTAAGAACTTCAGTTGCAGATTTGTTATATACAGCTCTGAAACCTGTACCCAAGTGTGATAAGGAAATTTTAGACTCTGGAGACTTGGTTTTTATACTACCCAAAATTCCTATAAGCGCCTGTTCTAATTCTTGCTTAGAGTTAATAGTATGTAAATGCTTTATGTCAGTTTTAACATCAGTTAGAGCAGTATTATTACTGTTATTACTGGCTACACTTCTAGGAGCAATTGTCTCAAATAGCGTTACATATAATTCAGACTGCTCTGGCGGTTGATGAACAACAAAATCAGATGGATTGTTTATAAAAATATCTCTAGCTCTCTTACCCGGAAGATGAGCCGCGACAACTTGGCTGATAGTAATTTTGTGTAAATCCAGAAACAAAGCGGAGATTATTGATAGCTTAATCCACTGGTTTGCGGTACGTTCTTGCTCACTTTTAATCAGTAATTGGAGATGCGTAATACATTGAGATAAGGTCGGGATTTCGAGCGGTTTTTTGGGGGGATAAGTCTCAGTTTTACCATTTTTGTAGTTAGATATTGTTAAATTTTCTCCCTGCCGCCAAACGCGATATACATTTAATCCAGTTTTTAGAAGATGGTTACAAAGGTTTGTCATCACTTTGTCTGAGGAGCAAACTAAAACTTCTCTGGCTTTGGGATAATGTTCACGAATTGACAAGCCAACTGCGATCATTTTCCCATCAGCATTGTCTCGGCCAGCAGGAACGTGAATCAAGTCATAGCCACGCTCATGAAGTTCAGCATCTAGCTTGCCCAGATGCCGCCAATTTGCAAAGGCAATTTTTACTTGAATAGGATAGGTGCAAACTGTTGTTAAGAAATTTTCGGTTTCGGTGTCCAGTTGCAAGTTTTCTGTATCCAGAAGTAAGATAGCGATCGCTTTTGGCGTATGTGCGTCAGCGCTGCTGGCGTTAGGGGTATCTTGGACATTAGTGCTGTTCGCTCCCGCGGCTTGTTGCATTACACTATTGTTTGGACTCTGGCTCATATGACGAATTTTTGCCAGTAAGTTACTGTAAATCGGCAACTCTAAACAGCGCCCAATTAGCAGAACTTGCAGAAATTTCTGTACCGTTTTAATCAGTGTATCCCTGTCTTGTGCTTTACTGAGTTCTGTTTCCAACTTCAGCAGGAATGCAGACTGATAACGAGTATCGCGCCAAGGAGCATTCCTGTACTTTTCGCTGAGTAATTCAGGTTCGTACTGCTGGATAGAAATAATCGCTTGGTAGACACAGAGGCTGATTTGGTGGATAACGGCAGAATCATTTGCTGCCCGCAAGCTGGGATTATCTGGCATAGCTGTTCACAAGATATATCCCATAATAAAAGATGAAGATTCACATATCTTAAACATGGCGAGAGACCTGCGGGGATTCATCAAACTACTGGAAGAAAGGGGACAATTACGGCGAATTTCAGCCTTAGTTGACCCAGATATGGAAATTGCGGAGATTTCCAACCGGATGTTGCAACGGGGTGGCCCCGGACTGCTATTTGAAAATGTCAAAGGGGCTGACTATCCGGTGGCGGTGAACCTGATGGGTACAGTTGAGCGGATTTGCTGGGCGATGAATATGCAGCATCCGTTGGAGTTGGAGGAACTGGGCAAAAAGCTGAGTATGTTGCAACAGCCGAAGCCACCGAAGAAGATTTCTCAGGCGGTGGAGTTTGGCAAGCTGCTATTTGATGTGCTGAAGGCGAAACCGGGACGCGATTTTTTCCCGGCGTGTCATCAAGTGGTAATCCAAGGCGATGATTTGGATTTGAATAGATTGCCGTTGATTCGTCCTTATTCGGGGGATGCTGGCAAGATTATCACGCTGGGGCTGGTAATTACCAAGGATTGCGAGACGGGTACGCCGAATGTGGGCGTTTATCGCCTGCAACTGCAATCTCGCAATACGATGACGGTGCATTGGCTATCGGTGCGGGGCGGTGCGAGACATTTGCGGAAGGCGGCGGAACAGGGGAAGAAATTGGAGGTTGCGATCGCGCTCGGTGTTGACCCTCTGATCATCATGGCAGCTGCAACACCGATTCCAGTCGATTTATCAGAATGGCTGTTCGCTGGACTCTACGGCGGTTCTGGGGTGCAGTTGGCGAAGTGTAAGACGGTAGATTTAGAAGTGCCAGCCGACTCGGAATTTGTCCTAGAAGGCACGATTACACCGGGGGAAGTGCTGTCCGATGGCCCGTTTGGCGATCACATGGGCTATTACGGCGGTGTGGAAGATTCGCCGTTGATTCGCTTCCAGTGCATGACGCACCGCAAAGATCCAATGTATATGACAACGTTTAGCGGTCGTCCGCCGAAAGAAGAAGCGATGATGGCGATCGCGCTGAACCGCATTTACACGCCGATTTTACGACAACAAGTTTCAGAGATTGTTGATTTCTTCCTCCCAATGGAAGCGCTGAGTTATAAAGCGGCGATTATATCCATTGATAAGGCATATCCGGGACAAGCGCGACGGGCAGCCTTAGCTTTTTGGAGTGCTTTACCTCAGTTTACTTACACCAAGTTTGTGATTGTGGTAGATAAAAATATTAACATCAGAGATCCGCGTCAAGTTGTATGGGCAATTAGTTCCAAAGTTGATCCAGTTCGAGATGTTTTCATTTTGCCCAATACGCCTTTTGATACTTTGGATTTTGCCAGCGAAAAAATTGGCTTAGGTGGAAGAATGGGTATTGATGCGACTACCAAGATTCCTCCAGAAACGGAACATGAATGGGGCGAACCTTTGGAATCCGATCCAGATGTCGCAGCGATGGTGGAAAGACGCTGGGCAGAGTATGGCTTAGCGGACTTGCAATTAGGAGAAGTTGATCCGAAATTGTTTGGCTACGATATGAAGTAATTATTTGGCACCAGCACCAACGCTGGTGTTAAATAATTGGGAAACTTATGGCTAAAAAGATAAGGAAGACAGCATCAAAGCTAATCGCCGGATTAGCACTCGGTAGCATTAGCTGGATTATCAATACTGGCGCAGCTAATCTTAGCGTATTAGCGCAATCAGCTAATGAAAAAAAGTGCGATATTTCTGCCATCGTTATCGACAAAGATCCGCAAGGTTTAAATGTACGTAGTGGCCCAGGTACCAGTAACCGAATTCTGGGGAAAATTCCCACATACGAGTCAGTTGATATCATCGCTTCCTCTGGAAATTGGGTAAAAATTAGGAAGGATTATAGCGACGGCTTTCGGGGAACTGGCTGGGTGTTTCTGCCCATGTTAGGCACCGCAACAAGGGGTTATGAAACGAATGGGGTTAATCTTTATGCCAGTCCTAGTCAGCAAAGCCGAAAAATTGGACGAGTTCCACGTAGAACCGATGTCAAACTATTAGGCTGTCAGGGACAATGGGCGCAGATTGAATATCGAGGTGTTAAAGGTTGGCTGAAAAGTGACGATCAATGTGGCTTAGGCACCACCTGTTCTTAATTGTTTTGCATTGAGAAGATTTGGCGCAAAACTGTTTAGCTATGATATAACGTAGAACCCCACCGCCAGCCTCTCCCCGCAAGCGAGGAGGGGCTAAAAAATGAGTCTAAAATTTTTAGTTTTTAGGTACTTTTATGCCTTCTCCATTTCCGGGGATGAATCCCTATTTAGAACATCCTGATTTTTGGACTGGAATATATCACTTGCTGATTAGCAAACTTTTGAACTTGTTGGCTCCCCAGGGAAAACGCATCTAAAAGTTATTGATTTGTAGCTGCAAAGGACATCTAATTTACTTCTCCCGGTTTTAAGAATAAATCTCAAACTCTAACTGATGATTGAGAAAGTTGTGAGTGAAATGGTCAACAATATTTGTGTCGCTGAGTTCTAAATTGTAGAAATCTACAAATTCATGTTCAAAATATGGGCCAGCGTGCCAAGTTCCTATTTCTAATTTGATGAAACAATTACCAGGAATGCGGAAAGCTGCAATGTCTTCTAATGCGGGTTTGTCAGCATCATTATTAGGAGGGGCAACGGCGATTAGCCAATCTTTTCCTTCGAGGGAACCTAAACATTGAGTGCATTGGGTGTGGCGTGTGATTGTGTGAAATTTCCGCCCTTTGTGGTGCAGTCGCATGATGTAAAAGCGGGGTATTCCATTTTGAAGATTTAGTTGGGCATCTTCTGTGTCGTAGTTTTTGCCGTCAACACTGGCAGAGATTACTTGACCGTAGGGGCGGAAATTTTCTGGTGTTATTAATTGTGCTTGTAGTTGTTGGATTGTTTTTGATGTGTTCATATTAAGTCAAGAAAAACTAACCGCAGAGGCGCTGAGAACGCAGAGAAAAGAGAAGTTTTAAGAGATGATGGGGTTTATTCTGGTTTGGGTTTGCCAGGAATTATTGAGGCTTGTTTTTCGTCGTCTGAGGGTCTGGTGTACCACCACGCCCAGGCAATTAAGACTGCTTGAAAGGGAAGTCTTGCTGCTTGAAACCAGGGAGAGTTCGGTATGTTTGGAAGCTGGATTTGGTTAACTGCCATGTTGATGTTGGCTGGGAAAACGAAGATGAAAAGAGTAAGTAATCCCCAAGCCGCAGTATGACTGACGAGGGGAATTAATAGCCCGATACCGCCTAATATTTCAAAGAAGCCGCTGATATAGACGAGTGACAGAGGGTAAGGTAGTTCGGCGGGGATGAGTTTGGCAAATATGTTTGGGATTACAAAGTGCAGCACGCCGACAAGAATGATACAGGCGGCGAGGATGATTCGCAAAAGTTCTTTGTTCTTTTTGATGAGTTCCATTTGAACCTATACAGACTGATTATTATAAAATACTGACAAATTTTGTCTATTTTTTTAGTTTCTGCGTGAAATTTTCCTTTTTCTTGAATCAAGATTCGGAAAATTTGGTTGCAAATCCTCCAAAATAAGAAAATATCTCTTATCCTCATGGAGGCTAGCCAGATGACTGCAACTTCTATACGATCAATAGACTGGAATGCTCTGTCATCTGAGCTGACGGGCATAGAAATCATTACTGATGCTACCCAAGTCGCGAAACTTTCCCAAGATTACTACACGTTCAGCCCGGTGTTGCAAAACCTGTTGAGTGGGAAAACGGGGAATTTAGTTGCCCGTCCGGTTACTGAGGCGCAAGTGTTACAAGTGGCGGCAGCTTGTGTTAAGTATAAAGCGCCGCTGACGTTGCGGGGTGCGGGTACGGGGAATTATGGTCAGTGCGTACCTCTGGAAGGTGGGGTAATTTTGGATACTACGCGGTTGAATGCGATTCGCTGGATTAAGCCGGGTTTGGCGTGTGTGGAGCCTGGGGTGAAGCTGGCGGCGTTGGATAAACAGGCACGGGAAGCGGGGTGGGAAATGCGAATGGCACCTTCAACTTACCGCACGGCGACAATTGGAGGGTTTATTGGCGGTGGGAGTGGGGGAATTGGTTCGATTACTTACGGACAGTTGCGCGATCGCGGTAATCTCCATGCTCTTAGAGTGGTGACAATGGAAGATGTACCGCGTGTAATTGAGTTACGCGGCGATGAAGTCCAAAAGGTAAATCACGCCTACGGGACGAATGGCATTATTACTGAGTTAGAAATTCCCCTTAGCCCCGCTTATGCTTGGGCAGAGTTAATCGTCACTTTTGATGATTTTATGACAGCTGCTCACTTTGGCCAAAGTCTGGGTGATGCTGATGGTTTGATTAAGAAATTAATTTGTATCTGTGCTGCGCCAATTCCATCTTACTTTGCTGCTTTACGCAATCAGATTCCTGAAAATAGTCACTGTGCTTTGTTGATGGTGGCAGAATGTTGTCTGGAACCGTTACAAGGTTTGATTCGGGAATATGGCGGTACAATTTGTTATGAAAAATCTGCAAGAGAAGCTAGTAAAGGTACTTCTTTAGCAGAGTTTACTTGGAATCATACTACTTTACACGCTCGTAGTGTTGACCCGACACTCACTTATTTACAAACTCTATTTCCAGCAGATAAAAGTCTTAATTTGGTGGAGCATATGTATCATCATTTTGGTGAGGAAGTGATGATGCACTTGGAATTCCTTCGGGTGAATGGTACTGCTATCCCTGCTGCTTTGCAAATTGTTCGCTATACGACTGAGGAAAGGTTGAAGGAAATTATTCGCTATCACGAGGAACAGGGGGCGTTTATTGCTAATCCTCACACTTATATTTTGGAGGATGGGGGAAGAAAAAGTATTGATCCGGTGCAGTTGCAGTTTAAGGAGATGGTTGATCCTTATGGGTTGTTGAATCCAGGTAAGATGAAGGCTTGGGGAGAAAGGAAATAAATGAACCGCTCCAGACGCAGAGAACGCAGAGGTGTAGAGAGGCGAAATTTCGCGTTTCCAACGGAAGCGACAGACAAAATTCGCTATATACCAATCTTCATTCATTCGGAAGATTATCCGTTTAAAGTCTGAAATTGTCTCTCCGTCCTCTGCTCCTGGAGTGGTTCGTTAATTACCATAAATCGGATTGCTATATCTTCATCTTTTATCTCTACAATGATGCACAATTTTATTCCTCCTGAGCGGTTTTTTCCTTATCTGAGTTGGACTGATATTCAGGAAATGCCGGATAAGGAAAATGTAGTAATTATTCAGCCTGTGGGTGCTATTGAGCAACATGGCCCTCATCTGCCGATTATTGTGGATTCGGCTATTGGTGTGGCTGTGATTGGGAAGGCTTTGGCAAAGTTAGATTCGGAGATTCCTGCATACGCTTTACCGCCTTTATATTACGGGAAATCAAATGAACATTGGCATTTTCCGGGGACGATTACTTTAAGTGCGGAGACACTTTTGTCTGTTTTAAAGGAGATGGCTGATAGTGTTTATCGGGCAGGTTTTCGGAAGTTGGTCTTGATGAATTCTCATGGGGGACAACCACAGGTAATGGAAATTGCGGCGCGGGATTTGCATCAGAAATATAAAGATTTTCTGGTGTTTCCGTTATTTACTTGGCGGGTTCCGCACGTTGCTAAGGAGTTACTGACTCCGAAAGAATTGGAATTTGGTATTCATGCGGGAGATGCGGAAACAAGTCTGCTGCTGTCTATTTTGCCGGAACAAGTGAAGATGGAAAAGGCGGTTGCTGAGTATCCGCAAGGTTTACCGGAAGATAGTTTGTTGAGTATGGAGGGAAAGTTACCTTTTGCTTGGGTAACGCGAGACTTAAGTCGAAGTGGGGTTTTGGGAGATCCGACGACGGCGACTAAAGAAAAGGGCGATCGCTTGTTAGAATCTGTTTCTGATGGCTGGGTACAAGTTATCAAAGATATCTACAAGTTCCGTCAGCCGCGTTGTAAAACTTAAGGCAAGTTATTTCACCCAGTCAGGTGAATCAAACAGGTGAAGGCTGTACCTATGGCTAGAGGTTAATTTGAGAGTAATCCAACCAACTCTCAATACCTCAGCTATGAAAACTTTCTTAAACTATTCTGCCTTATTATCTGCTCTAGCTTTGTGTGGTGCTTTGCCCTTAGCTTCCCCAACTCTTGCGTTTGATAAAGACTCCATACAAAATTTCAACCAGAGACGAAATAATGATGCTTTGCTGGCGCAGTGGCGAGACACTAATCGCCCTAGCGGACAAGTGCAGCAACTGTTAAACCGCATAGAAAGCCGTAGTGATAGGTTTCGTGAAAACCTCGATAGGGCGCTTGACGAAAGCCGTCTCAATGGTTCCAATCGGGAAGATGAAATTAATCAGTATGTCAGAGATTTTGAAGTAGCAACAAATCGCTTGCGCGATCGCTATTACAATGGTCAATATGTTGCTGCCGATCTTCAGGAAGTGCGGCGACGGGCAAACAGAATAGACAATTTCATGCGTCGCCAACGCTTAGGTTTGGGTGCTGAACGCGACTGGGCTGCTATCCGTCTGGATTTAAATCAACTAGGACGTATTACAAACGGCGTAACCAGACGCTATTACCTAGATCGTAGTTATTAAAGTGTCCCGTTGCAGATAGTTGCGATCGCAATCCCTAGCAGTTGTAAATTAACTTGTTAAAAGTTGATGATTTGATAATAAGACAATATGCGCGATTGCTATGTTTTTTCCTCTACTTTCTCTCCTTAGCAAGCGCCGGGGCAATTCATGAATTGCCCCTACTTCTAACCCTAACGCCCAACGGTAAGCGGTTGCTTGGTGAAAACAGCATTACCCGTCTCTACATCAAACCAGTGAATAAATTGGGGAGGAAGTGTTAACGTTACATCCTCGCCACTCAACTGCTGATCTGGCGGTAACAAAGCCCGAATTGTGACTGCTTCTGTCTGCGGCCCTTCAACGCGGACGCTAATTAAATTGTGCATTCCCAAGTTTTCTACTAAATACACTCGCCCCCGAATTGTTTGTCTATCTTCCGGTTGGGCAATGATTACATTTTCTGGACGAATACCCAGCACAATTTGCGGCGGCGTAGTGGGAATTTCCGGCAACGGTATTCTGAAACTACCCAACATTGCGGAATTTCCCTGGCAAGGAACAGTGAGCAAATTCATCTGCGGACTGCCAACAAAACCAGCAACAAACTGATTCGCCGGATTGTTATAAATACGGTGCGGTGGGTCAAGTTGCTGTACGTCACCCTTATTAAGAACAGCCACTTTTGTAGAAAGCGTCATGGCTTCTGTTTGGTCGTGGGTGACATAAACAACTGGGACTTTTTGAGCTGCAAATAGTTGCTTAATTTCCGCTCTGACTTTTTCTCGCAACAACGCATCTAAGTTACTCAGCGGTTCATCTAATAAGAATACATCTGGGCTACGTACCAGGGCGCGTGCTAGAGCAACCCGTTGCCTTTGTCCTCCAGACATTTGACCGGGTTTGCGGTTCATTAACTCGTCTAATCCCAAGACTCGCGACGCTTCTGCTACTCGTTCTTTGATTTCTGCGGATGGAGTTTTTTTCAGTCTAAGTCCAGAAGCAATGTTTTCGTAAACAGTTAAGTGTGGATAAAGGGCATAGCTTTGAAACACCATCGCAATATTGCGATCGCCTGGTCGTTTATTCGTAACATCCACGTCCCCGATGGTTACTCGACCGCGAGTGGGTTCCTCCAAACCTGCAATTAATCGGAGTATGGTAGATTTACCACACCCGGAAGGGCCTAGTAAGGTGAGAAATTCACCATCTTCTACACTCAAGCTAACGTCTTTAACTGGGATGACTTTAGGAGTATAGGTTTTATTTAAGTTTCTGAGTTCGAGTCTAGCCATTTTTCGATTTTGGATTTTGGATTAAAAAACTTTAGATGGAACCTCTCCCCTAGTCGTAATTTTGGATTTGTGGGAGAGTTTACTAGGGTTAAAAAAGGGTTTCCGGCTGCCCTTTATTAGGAAGGGGGTTAGGTTTTTTTAACCTTTGACAGCACCAGCTGTTAAACCTTGGACAATCTTGCGCTGGAAGAATAAAACCAGTAAGACGAGGGGCAATGTTCCTAAGACAGTAGCAGCAGCGATCGCTCCATAGGGAATTTCAAAGGCTGAGGAACCGCCTAGCTGTGCAGCTGCAACGGGGATTGTCTTCATATCTTCACGGGTGATGAAAGTGAGGGCGAAAATAAACTCGTTCCACGCAAAAATAAAAGTCAGAATTCCCGTTGTCACCAGTGCAGGTAATGTCATTGGTAAGACAATTTGTGTTAGCATTTGCCAAGTATTATAACCATCAACCTTAGCCGCGTCTTCCAAGTCTTTTGGTAATTGCTCGAAAAAGCTTCGCAGCACCAGAATTGTTAAAGGTAGATTAATTGCCGTATAGGGAATAATCAGCGCTAGATAGTTATTTGCTAGTCGCAGCCCTTGGATAATTTCCAACAGTCCCAAGAATAAAAGAATTCCTGGGAATAAGGTGACAATTAGGACACCTGCAAGAATAACTTTTGCACCCCAAGGGCGCAATCTTGCCAGCGCGTAGGCGGCGGGCGCTCCGATTAATAAAGCGAGAGCTGTGGAAGTAATCGACACGAAGGCACTATTTAAAATGTATCGCCAAAACGGGCGACGGACGAACAATTCAATGTAGTGATTGAGCGTATATCGAGTGGGAAAATAAACCGTGGGAACGGCGACAATATCTTCGTTAACCTTAACTGAAGTCAGCAATTGCCACAAAACGGGGGCTAGAGAAAATAGCACCACAAAAGCAACTACTATGGGTATGAATATTTTTTTCCAGGGAATTTTTACTCCTCCGGTTGGAGTTGGGGTTGGAGTCGTTTTTCGTTCTTGGGGAATTACAGTCATGTCAATTTTGGATTTTTATTTAATAAATGCTATTAAGCTGATCCAGAAGTTTTGGCACGGGATCTAGTTAGCAAGAAACTAGCGATCGCTACCGCTAAAATCAGCAACAAAAATGTCACTACTACTAACGCTGCACCATAACCGAAATCTAAGTAGCGCATCACAGTAGAATAAATGTATAGCGATACCACTTCAGTCGCACCCCCAGGGCCACCACCTGTCATTACTGCAATCAAGTCGAAGATTCCGAAAGCTTGAGCAAACCGAAATAATAGGGCGATCAAAATTTGTGGTAGCAGCAGCGGTAGGGTAATTCTGGTAAAGTTTTGCCAGGGTGTCGCTCCATCAATCGAATGCGCTTCGTAGAGGTCTGGCGAAATAGATTGTAAGCCCGCCAGCAGCAGAATACTAATGAATGGTGTGGTTTTCCAAACATCAGCAAAAATAACTGCCATCATTGCCAGCGTCGGGTCGCCAAGCCAGTTGATCCCAGTCTTAATTAGACCCAACCGCAGTAGAATATCGTTAACAACTCCAAATTGGTCGTTAAAAATCCAAGCCCAGGCAAGACCAATTAAAGCAGTCGGTAAAGCCCAAGGTAAAATAGCGGTGGTTCTTACTAAGCCTCGTCCCAGAAATTTCTGATTCAGAACTAGCGCAATCGCCATTCCTAACAGTAACTCGAAGAAAACTGATGCAGACGTGAAGATTGTTGTCGTCCAAAAACTCTGCCAGAAACGTCCATCGCCCGCCATTCGCGCATAGTTAGCAAAACCAGAGAAAACGGGTTTTAATTCTGTACCCAAATTTTCCGTAAACAAACTCAACCAAAATGCTCGCCCAATTGGGTAAGCATAGACAAATAAAAGCAGCAGTAATGCTGGTAGTAATAAAATCCAACTTGTTCGTTGTTCCCGCCCTCGAATTGTATCCATCTTATTTTTGCCTTTTGCCTTGCTTTATTAGTAGTTGAGGTACGACCAACTAAAGTTCGCTGCTTTTCACGCCTGACCTCTCCCCAACCCCACTTAAGGGAGGGGCTTTCGATTCCAACATTCCCAACAATGGTTGGGAGTTAAATTGTGAGGTTTTTCATGTCTGGTTGGGAACGCTTTCATCTTTTAGCTTTTGCCTTGTACTAGCAGTCGCCGCGTTTCATTAGCTGCGGATTTCATCGCTGTTTCTGGAGCCATGCGATTAGTTAGCGCAGCGCTAAGATAGCGTTGCAAAATATCCGACACTTGGGCATATTGAGCAATTGGTGGACGCAAAACTGCTTGCTGTACAACTTCTAGAACTTGTGGATAGTGAGCGTATTTAGCAACGATTTCTGGATCTGTAAACAATTCTCTTCGGCTTGGCACATAACCCGCACTCAAAATGAATCGGCGCTGTGCTTCAATACTGGTAAAGTATTGAATTGCTTTCCAAGCTTCTTTGGGATGTCTGGAAGTTTTAGAAATACCTAAACCCCAGCCTCCCAAACAAGCTCCTCCAGCTTGATTAGGAGCATGAACCATCGGTCTAATGGCAATTTTGCCTTTAATTTGTGATGTTTCTTCATTAGCTAAAGGCCAAACATAGGGCCAGCTGCGGAGAAATGCTGCTTGACCGCTTTGGAAAAAACGTCGGGTTTCTTCTTCCTGATAAGTTGTTACTCCTGGTGGAGAAACGCCCTCTTGAACGGTGTCTTTGAGGAATGCGATCGCTTGCAAAGTTTCCGGTCGATCCAATCCCACTTCTAGCGTGTCGCGATTAACCCAAAAGCCGCCAAAACCTTCGAGAACTTCCACAAACATTGCCACGAGTCCTTCGTATTGGCGACCCTGCCAAACGTAGCCCCAATTAACTTTTCCTTGCTGCTGCAAGGCTTTAGAAACTCTCATCAAATCTTGAAACGTTTCTGGTGGTTCCAATCCTGCTTCTTTTAATAAATCTTCCCGATAATAGAGCATCCCCACATCGGAACGAATTGGAATTCGGTACAGTCTGCTTTCGTAACGTCCCCCCTCCACATCTTGTGGCGTAAATGCTGCTAACTCCTCTTGGCTAATTTGATCAGTGAGGTCTCGTAACCACCCAGCAGCGGCAAATTTGGGTGTCCAAATTACGTCCATATTTACTAGATCGTAAGGAGAATCGCCCAAAAGAAAAGCAGAAGTATAGAGGTCTTCGAGTAAATTTGTAGCATTCGGCCCCTCAATAATATTGAGCCGAATGCCAGGATTTTCTGCCTCAAAATCTTTTACCATACCTTGTTGCCAAGGTTGAGCATCGGGGGCTGTCATCAACAAGTTGAGGGTGACTGGCTGCTGAGCCATCACAATCCAGTTAAATAGTATGACACCCAAGGAAAGAGTCAGGAAAAACCAAAAGCGGCGCAAATATCCTAACTTTTTTAGGATATTTCGCAATATGTTTATTGGTTTGCTATATAACATTGTTAGCTGAGTAATTAGAGGTTTTAATCATTAGAAAATGAAAACCCTCAACCTTCCTAATAGCCCGCTTTTGTTACCTATAAGCATTGCTTAGTACAATTAAACAAACTTAAACAAAGTTTTCCAGCGTCGGCTATGGGAATAGTTGTGTTTAGAAAACGTGAATATGCAGGATCGCCGTCTCAGTTTATCTGAGACTTTTCTGTAAGTTCTGCTAAGAGTGCGAACTGCTTATTGAGATAGACAAAAGCTGATGCAATTTTTCTAATTTAATTCGCCCTTAAACAGGGAGCAACTTTCCTAAGATATAGTAATCTATGCCTAAAGATAATCTCTCAAGAGGTAGAACTAGCACCATAGAAAGTGTTATTTTCAAGAAATAATGTAAAATAATGTTAAGATAAATAAACTTTTTATATTATATTTACGGAAAAACACCTGATAACTGTATAGACACGATAACCGCTATTCTACAAAAACGAACGCCGCTCTTCACACAGACCATAGAGGTTGAGATAATGAAAAAGTTGTTTATTTCCTGATATGAAATTTCAGATTTATAGGGCTTACGCACGTTAACAAACTTGTTCGCCTGATGGGATTAGGAAGCAAGAGAGTATAATTTTTGATGTAATAAATTTATTATTTTTTTTGCTATGAGTACACTACCAGAACAATCTCAAACTGAATATGTAGAACAAATGGCAAAGTTAATAGATTTGCCCATAAAACCAGAATACCTTCCGGGTGTGGGGGAAAACTTTGCTAGAATTGCTGCGATCGCGCAAATTGTCACAGAATTTCCCTTACCAGATACAATTGAAGCGGCACCTGTATTTGAGCCATGAGCAAAGCATATCCTGATGCCACTCAAATTGCTGAGGTAGTGCGGGGACAAGAAGTTTCTGCAAAATCTGTCATCGCTGCTACATTGGCAAGAATTGCCGAACAAAATCAGACGTTTAATTGTTTTACTACTGTAACTGCTGATACAGCAATGGCAGACGCTTCAAAAATTGATGAAGCGATCGCATTAGGTAAAGATCCGGGTATTCTCGCAGGCGTACCATTCGCCGTAAAAAATCTCTTTGATATCGCTGGGTTGACTACTTTAGCGGGTTCAAAAATTAAGGATGAAAATCCTCCAGCAACCAAAGATGCCACAGCCGTTGCTAAACTAAAACAAGCTGGTGCGGTGCTAGTCGGGGCGTTAAATATGGACGAATACGCCTATGGTTTTGTCACCGAAAATAGCCATTATGGTGCTACCCGCAACCCCCACGATACAACCCGCGTTGCTGGCGGTTCCTCTGGAGGTTCGGCGGCGGCGGTTGCTGCTGGGTTAGTTCCGCTAACGTTGGGAAGCGATACTAACGGTTCAATTCGCGTTCCTGCCTCATTGTGCGGTATTTTTGGCTTTAAGCCTACTTACGGGCGATTGTCGCGCTCAGGTGCGGTATTATTTTCCAGTAGCTTCGATCATATCGGCCCTTTTGCGCGTTCTGTGCGCGACATTGCCGCAGTTTTTGATATCCTTCAAGGAGCGGATGAGAGCGATCGCGCTTGTACAAAGCGCCCCCCTCAATTGTGCTTACCGCAATTAAATCAAGGTGTTGAAGGTTTGCGAATTGCTGTTGCTGAAGGTTATTTTGCTAAAGGTGCAGAACTAGAAGCCTTAGAAGCAGTCGCCACAATTGCAAGTGCGTTGGATGTCACCAAATTTGTAACGATACCGCAACCCCATCGCGCAAGGGCAGCAGCTTTTATAATTACAGCAGCAGAAGGCGCTAATTTGCATATAGATTCCTTGCGATCGCGTCCTTTTGATTTCGATCCAGCAACACGTGATCGCTTTCTAGCTGGTGCCTTAATTCCGGCAACGTGGTACATTCAAGCGCAACGGTTTCGACAATGGTATCGCGATCGCGTTCGAGAAATCTTCAACGAAGTAGATATAATTCTCGCCCCCACAACTCCTTGCTTTGCCCCTAAAATTGGTCAAGAAAAGATGACAATTGGCGAAGAAGAAGTCTTAGTTCGTCCTAATTTGGGACTATATACTCAACCTCTATCTTTTATCGGATTGCCCGTTTTATCCGTCCCAATTCATCATCCCGATAGACTACCTTTAGGAGTACAAATTATCGCCGCACCTTACAACGAAGCGCTAATTTTACGAGTAGCAGCAGTGTTAGAATCTCAATCAATTATATCAGCACCAGTTGCACAGTAGTTTAACATTTCTTTATCCCCACCCCCGAAATGTGAGGAGTGACGATGGGAATCGAAGGTTCAAACCTTTCATAATCAAGATGTTCAAAACCAGCATTTTCTAACGCTATCCAAGTTTCGCGGGCTGGTTCGCAACCATCAGCCAGAAATTTCCACACCGGACGAACTCCCTCCTGTACCCGCCTCAACCAAGTACCTTTAGGGGCGGCGACGTGTTCAATAAATAAGAAGCGTCCGCCGGGTTTGAGAACTCGCAAAATTTCTTGTAAAGTAGCCTTTAAATCTGGTACTGAACACAAAACCAAGGTACTAACAACCGCATCTACGCTGTTATCTTCAGCTTCCAAACGTTCAGCGCTGATCGTGCGGACATCAACGTTATTTAAGCCCACCTTTTCTGCTTCTTTCTGGAGATACGGGTGCATATAGGGATTTGGCTCGATGCCAATCCAACGCATATCTTTGGGATAGTAGGGGAAGTTAGCACCAGTTCCAGGGCCAATTTCCAAAACATCCCCGTGTAAGTTTCCGAATAGGTTGCGTTTGCGATCGCAAACCAGTTTCTCGTAGCTTGCATTGCCCGTAGATAGTAACCAGGCAAATAAACGTTTGTTCCAGCAGCAGGGGCAACCTTGCATTTGTAATTCCATAGAAATTTGCCTTCAATCACATTATCTATTATTTTATAAACCAGAGAACTTAGCCAAATACATCTAATAGGGTAAACCTACTGGATGAATATCATTAAACCGCTTGCAAAAGTTGATAAACGCCCTCAGACTGAGGTATAAGCGCATTTTGGCTACATAAAGATGATAAAAACATACGATTGGATTGTAGTTGGCAGCGGTATTACGGGTGCAACGCTAAGTTACGAACTGGCAAAAAAAGGCTTTTCGGTTCTGTTAATACAACACGCCGCATCGCCAAATGCCACGCGCTATAGTTATGGTGGATTGGCATATTGGTCTGGGACAACAGATTTAACGCGGCAATTGTGCGCTGAAGGTATCGAAATTCACCGCAATTTATCGGAGGAATTAGACAGTGATACTGAGTTTCGCGAATTAGACTTAATTTTAACAATTGCTGCTGATGATAACTCGAAACAAGTAGCAGCATACGCTCGTTTTGCTATTCCACCGCGCTTACTCAGTGTTGAGGAAGCTTGCGAAATGGAACCGCTACTAAATAAAGATGCGATCGCGTCTGCTTTAACCGTCCGTCACGGTCATATTGAAACAGAAAAAACTACCTCCGGGTACATCAAAGCCTTTCGCCGTTTTGGGGGTGAAGTTCTTTGCGATCGCGTGGTACAACTCAACAGAGAAGGCGAAAAGATTCTCGGAGTCAAAACAGCAACCGAAACCTATCATGCAGCTAACACCATCATCTGTGCAGGTGGTTTCAGTCGCGCCTTACTAAAAGCAGCTAATATTCCCATTCGGCTATATTTTACCCATGCCGAACTAATCGAAACTGAGCCAGTTGATATACATTTGCGTACACTGGTAATGCCAGCGGATACAACACGATTTCAATTAGAAGCCGAAGCCAGTACACCTGAACTGGATCATCTATGGGATCAGCCCAATAATGAACCAATGCCACCCATTTTAGATGCAGGTGCCATACAGTTTAAAAACGGCAGCTTACGCATTGGACAAATTAGCCGAGTTCTCACCGATCCCAACGCGAAAATTGATGGGGTTGAAAGCGAAGCCAACCTCCGCGCTGCTGTGGGAAAAATATTACCTGCGATAGAGAAATTACCGGGAAAGTGGCATCATTGCTTGGTAGCATTTAGTAGCGATCGCCTTCCTCTCATCGGTGCTATTAATAACGTTGAAGGTATCTATATTTTCTCCGGATTCTCCAACCCATTAGTATTCGTACCACCCTTAGCTAAACGCTTTGCGAGTTGGGCAACTGGGCAAGATGACCATATTATCGCCCAGCTATCTCCTCAACGATTGTGATTTAAATAACCATTTTTTTGTAACTGCTGATACTCTTTTTGGTAGATGAATTGCCTCTTAGCGTGAGCCAAGGTTATTGAGTAAACCTTTAACAGGCAAAATTTATGCAAACCACTGACAATACACGCGCCGTTAGCAACCTTGAGTACGATTTGCTCACAGTATTACAAAACAAAGCTGAAGCGTTGAAAGCATATGAGACTTATATAAAAGACGCGCAGGAAATGGGATCTCAGCCTTGTGCAGAACTCTTCCAGAAGTTGCAGCAAGAAGATATGAAGCACGCGCAGGAAATCCGCCAGCATCTTCAGGAAGTGATGCAGAAAGGCAAAATGTAGCCGACATCGGGTGAGGCGATTAAATTAGTTTCCTAGGGTGGGCAATGCCTACCCTACTTACTGTATGCTAAGTGTCATAAATCGCTTCACTCGCTATGACATCAACCACCTTATTAATATTTGCTGCTGCTGGAATATTTTCCGGAATACTCGCGGGATTTTTAGGAATTGGCGGTGGCACTGTTCTTGTACCATTATTAGTAGCATTAGGTTACAAGCCAGTTGAAGCCGTTGCTACCAGCAGCCTAGCAATTTTAATCACCGCAACTTCTGGCAGTATCCAGAATTGGCGGATGGGGTTATTCAGCTTTAATCGGGTAATTGCTATCGGATTTCCTGCTATAGTTACAGCCCAAATTGGGGCATATTTAGCCACTCGTTTTCGCCCTTATTTGCTATTAGCATCTTTTGGATTATTGCTACTTTTAAATATATATTTAGTTGAACTACGCAAACAACTGACAGCAAAAAAGAAGCTGGAAGAAGAGCAGGGAATAGACGCAGAAGCGCAGCAACTTAAGACTCAAAAATCCAACCTTTTTTTCAATCCAAATATTGCTAGAATTTTCACGGGAAGCACCGCTGGAATACTAGCAGGATTGTTTGGTGTTGGTGGCGGCGTAATCATGGTGCCTCTACAAATATTACTATTAGGAGAAACCATCAAAGTTGCCATTCAAACAAGTTTAGGTGTCATTGTCATTACTGC
Organism: Trichocoleus sp. FACHB-90; assembly: GCF_014695505.1. Classification (NCBI taxonomy): domain Bacteria; kingdom Bacillati; phylum Cyanobacteriota; class Cyanophyceae; order Leptolyngbyales; family Trichocoleusaceae; genus Trichocoleus; species Trichocoleus sp. FACHB-90. The sequence goes on along the minus strand of NZ_JACJOK010000021.1, from coordinate 9,162 downwards.
CATATCCGCTTGTGTGGGCCACGCCTTGCGAGGTAATGTCTTATTTACAGAGGGGTTCTTGTTAGGAGCAGGTGGTTTTTTAGGAGCGCAAATTAGCACCCGATTTTTGCCTAAATTACCCGATGAAGTTGTTAGTTTAGCCTTTCGTACACTGCTAGGAATTTTATCAATTTATGTTTTCTGGCAAGCATGGCAAAGTTATAGCAGCTAATTCCGCGTTACCAGCCTCAGCCTGGTAACGCGGGAGCATCCCGTATTTGCACGCCCACAGGCTTTCAGTCTGTGGTTACACAAACAAAGCCTACCGACCCAGACCCCATTGAGTCCGCGCAGGCGGACTTCGTTTGTGTAGCCGCGATTTCTAATCGCCAGGTATTTTGCTGGGATGCACCCTGAGAATTACACTAAAGGCAGTAAAATTTGAGAAGGAAAATCTTTCCCACTTCGCACAGTTAAAGTAATAATTTGAGCTGCAATTAAAGCGGTTTCACTAGGGGAAGAACCAGTACCGGGATTAACAGGATAAGCGGGAAAACAAGCTGCACTTAAACTAAGCCGTAGACAATTACCTTTGTCCAATCGCGCACAAGTTGCTTGCAAAATAATTTTTAAAGGTGCCGTTTCTTGATTCGGTTCAACCCGCACATATCCTTGAGTAAAATTGTAGACAGTGCCATCTGTTCGCACTTCCGACAACACTGCACATAAGTCAAAACAGGGTGTATCTGCTATAGCATAAACTTCTACAACTACATCTCCAGCAAGATGTAAATCTGACTCTATCGGTGCAGAAGTATAGGTTAAAATATCCGTGCGACAATCAAGGCTAGAACGGTCAAAGGAACCAGCAGGAATTGTAGCATGACCTCCTAAAGCGGGAACAGGTCGCCAAGGATCGTGAACCAGTACATCAGAAGAATTTTGGATAACTTGTTTCGCCTGTCTTATCAACTTACCTGCATCATCCCGCATACTAGCTAAACCAGAACTTTGCAGAAAATAGGATTTATGATTATCGCTAGGGAAAGTTTCAAAAAATCGCCATTTGTTACTACCCATTTCAAATAAATTAACAGGCGGTTCATTCAATAATCCTGTATCAATACCTTTGAGAAACTGGTCAAACCATCGAATTTGCAATTTATCAATTGAACTATTAGCCTCTGCACCATAATCTACATTCCCTACTTTTCGACCCCAAGGGAGATGCGCCCAAGGGCCAATTACTAAATGCTGAGGAAAGGCACTACGAGATGCCATTTCTTTGTATAAATGCAAAGTTCCGCCCAGGAAAGTATCAAACCATCCGCCAATGTGTAGCATCGGCAAATCAACATCTTGCAAATGCTGTTTTGGTGAAAGGTTTTCCCAATATTCACCGGGTTGAGGATGGTCTAACCATTCGTGATAGAAAGAGTCAGGCGCTAGGTTTTTCAGAATGTCTGGACGGGCGGGAATTTTGTCATAAAGTGGTAAATTACGAGAAGCTGTAAAAAAAGCTTGATACGCTTTTTCATCTCCTAGCAATCTAGCGGTTTCTGTTGCTAGTTGAATCGCCCAGCCGAGATTGGCTTGTAAACAAAATGCTCTGTTTTCATACGCCCAATCTGTATATAAATCGTAGCCAATCATGGCGGGACAAACCACTTTTAATGCCGGGGGATGTGCGGCGGCGGCGTAAAGCTGGGTCATTCCCTGATAGGAAAACCCATACATTCCAACATTTCCATTACTACCTGGTAAATTCGCAGCCCAATTAACTGTGTCAAAACCATCCTCAATCTCGTGGGAAAATAGTTTAAATTCGCCCTCTGATGTGCCGCGCCCCCGAACATCTTGAATTACCACAATGTAGCCTTGGGTGGCGTACCAGGTAGGATGGGCATAGACAACGGTGGATGCGATCACTTTCCCATACGGCTGTCGCATCAGCAAGACGGGAAACTCACCCTCCGCATCCGGGCGATAAATGTCCGCATCCAAGCGCACCCCATCCCTGGTAAGCATTGAGGCAGTTTCTTTGGGAAAAACATTTAGCATGGAACTAGAGAATCTACTCTACCCAATACTGCTAAATCCTCTTCATCCAATTCCACTGGCGTACCGCTACGAATTAATTCCGCAAAGTCTTCATTTGGCACCATAATACACAGCGCATACAAGCGAGTAGAACCCGTATTTTCAATTTTATGGATGCCAGTTGGAGGAACTAAAATACTATCTCCAGCACCAATTGGTACAGTTTTCCCATCACAAGTAGCTTGCCCTTCCCCTTTAAGAATGAAAAACATTTCTACAGCGAATTGGTGCCGATTTGGGGGAGTTTTCCCGCCAACATCGAAAATTTCTACGCAAAAAGTTAAGGACATATGCGCCGTTTTCGGCTCAAACACAATCGCTAAACGATTAGTATCCTGGGGACTAATACGATAGACTTGGTAATCTTTGGGAGACTTGAGGACAGGAATCACGCAACGAGCAGCATCCATAAAGGTTTCACCTTTGCTAATTGAAGGATGGCTAATTGTGTTTTTTATCACTATTAGCCATTAACCAGTTGTAATTGCTTCTAAGATAGCTTGAGAATCTGTCACGAACCCAAAACACTGTTTAACGTTATAAAGTGTAGCTTGCCAGCAATATTCTGGAGAGGTAGTAGCAGTGCAATCTGTAACTAAAATGCAGTCATAGCCAAGAAAGTTGGCATCTTGTAAGGTAGCCATCACGCATTGATCGGCATTCACCCCCGCAAAGAAGATAGTAGTTTTTCCCAGGTTCCGTAAAATACTATCGAGGGGAGTATCCCAAAAACCGCTCATCCTGTACTTATCGACGCGAATATCTTCCGGCTTTTGTTCCAATTCATCCACCACCGCCGCCGCCCAACTACCCGCCATCAGCACTTTAGCATCAGCTTCGGGCAAGCGATCGCCTAAACCAACACCATCGCCTGTCGGGTTATAAACATGATGTACTCCCGCACTAATATTTAACAAATCGGGGCGATTTCCCCAATTTAGCCAAATTACAGGCACGTTTGTATCTCGCAATTTTGGCAGTAAATTGTTTAAGGGATTTATGGGATTCCGTGCAGGTGTCACATCTACGCCAATGTGCGCCAGCCAGCCTTTTGGATGGCAGAAGTCATTCTGCATATCAATTACCAAAATCGCCGCTTTTGCCAAATCCAAACGCAGTGTTTTAGTTTCTGTCGCCAAAGTAACAGGTTGCGGTTTTAAAGGAGGGCGCGTGATATCAGCAATTTGAGCATCAACAGCCCAAGCATTCGGTGGTACGCCCAAGGTTCGTAAAGGTGAATTCATAGGGATTCTTGAGAAGGGAACTTTAATGGTAAGGACTCAAGGCTCTAGATTTGAACTGAGTTAGAAGAGATTATGGTAATGAGCGATCGCATTCCGGTGAAGTACGAAGGTCAATTTGTTGATATTTTAGATGCTGCTACTAGCCACGGTGGAAAAATTTGATGATTTGATGACTGTGGCATCTCGGCGGGTGTTGAAGGATAGCGATCGCTTTATGTACGATTGAGGGAAAACTCTGGCGTTACGATGCTGCTGAGGCTCAAACAAGTTTAGCTACTTTCAAAGTACCATTGCGGGTTATCTCGACTGCTGATTTGATGGAGGAGGCTGTTAATATTGCCTTGGCTTATGGAATTTCTGCTTATAATGCCAGTTATGTTGCCCTTTCTCAGCAAGTTGGTGCTACGCTATTGACTCTCGATGAGAAGTTGGTGAGGGCTGTAGCTGCTACGTCTTACAATGTTCGCTCATTTAATGATTTTACAATTCTGCCGTTGCCCTCAGTGTAGATATTAAAATCAACCATGCTTCAATCAACTTATGAGTAATTTTAAGTTGCGTTGCCGTGGTGTACTAATGTCAATTCATTAATATCTTAGTTGAAAGTTATGTCAACAGCGATAGCTCTTTCTCAAGTGTCTTCTAAAGTATTGGAGAAGCTAAAAGAAAATCCTTATGCTTATGATGTGTTTTTTGAGGCAATAACCATATCTGATCCCAATGATTGGCAAGAATTTAAGTCTGTTTTTTACCAACAGGACTTTGACGAATTTAAAGCCGATGCTCCTCGCCTTTTAGCTGAGGGTAAAAATAGGCGGTTATATCTTGGGGAAAATTGGCAACCAATCCAATTTTATCTTACAGCTACTTGTGGAGAAGAAGATTTAATTTTCCCAAATAGTTATAGCCAGGATGAAAATGATTTACTTCGAGTTAATGCTGTCACAAGTGTAAATTACCTGAAATATGAAAGGTATATAAGGTACTTTAGTGCTGATGAAGTCAAGGACGTAGTAGAAGAATTATCGAGAGTTGCACAAGAGGATGATAGGGAAAGACTAAGAAAAATATGTCGAAAAGCCAAAGTAAATTTTCGGGAAAGAGAATATGAAAATTGGATTGAATATACTGAGCTGTTTAACGAATTGATAGATTACTACAAAGATGCTGCCGACAAAGGGAATGCCATGTTAATATCTATTGGATGATGATGTTAATAGGTAGTAGGTGAAAATTAAACAATAACCCGCAATGACGAAAATTAATGGGATTCAACCCGTTATATTACCAATTTTATCGTCAGTGATGGCGATCGCGTCCTTAATTATCCTCTAGCTGAAAAGGCATGAAAGCACTGTAAAATGAGAGAATAATGTTTTTTTGTGATTAATCGTAATTTTTAAAATCAAGAAACGTAGAATTTAATAAACCCTAACTAAAAGGTAAAAACTGTGACTTTTACAATTCAACAGGCTTTAGTCCCGGTTGATGACGGTTATGCAAATGTCGATGTGCAGATTCAGGATAACGCGATCGCTGCCATCGAAGCTAATCTAGAAGTCGTCGGTACAGCTATCGATGGTAAAAATAAACTTCTCCTACCCGGCTTCGTCAACGCCCACACCCACTCTTCAGAAATGTGGCAGCGGGGATTGATTCCCCCTGTACCCTTAGAATTGTGGATTGCGGAACTTTACGACTTTACACCCCTCGAACCCGATCAAGTTTACCTGAGTGCTTTAGGAACAGCGGTAGAAACTCTACTTTCTGGAGGGACTAGCGTAGTCGATCACTTAGTTTTAATTCCTGGCAAAGAAATTGAAACTATTGCCGCGGCTGTTCGCGCCTACAAAGAAATTGGTATCCGCGCTTTTATTGGCCCATTAATTCAAGATGAAACCCTGACTCGTGGCATCCCCACAGGTGGGAAAGAAACGGAACACGAAGCCTACATCCGTTCCACAGAGGCAACTCTAGCACTAATGCAGGAAGCTGTAGACAAGTTTCATAATCCTGCGGAAGGTGTTTATATTTTAGTTGCACCAACGGGGATTCAACTGTGTTCAGATGCCTTGTTTCAAGGTTGTATTGAATTAAGCGATCGCTACAATCTCTGTCGTCACGCCCACCTCTTAGAAACCCAAGCCCAAAAACTCCTCGCCCAGGAAAAATACGGCTGTAGTGCAGTTGAACACCTAAAGCGTATCGGTTATTTAAGTCCGCGCACTTCCTTAGCTCATTGCGTTCATTTGACCGATGCTGATATTGAAATTCTGGCAGAAACTCAATCCACCGTAGTACATAATCCTCTCAGCAACCTGCGTTTAGGTAGCGGCATCGCTCCAATTTTGAAATATCTTCAAGCGGGAGTCAATGTATCTTTTGGTTGCGATGGTGCTGCTAGTAACGACTCGCAAGATTTGCTAGAAGCTATCAAAATCGGCTCAATTTTGCACAACATCACCGATTTAGATTACCACCACTGGATTACACCCCGTCAATCGGTAGAAATAGCAGCTTTTGGTGGTGCCAAAGGATTAAATTTAGCCGATGAAATGGGTTCGTTGGCTGTGGATAAAAAGGCTGATTTGGTACTTTATGACCTTACCAGTTTATCGCTGCTACCCCGCACAGATGCGATTGGGTTGCTAATTTTAGGCCGTCCAACTCAAGCAGTGGATAGTATTTGGGTAAATGGTAAAAGAATCGTTGCCGATGGCAAAGTGACGACGATTAATGTAGAAGATTTGAGAAAAGAATTGTTTGAGCGCAGCCAATGGGCTACAAATCGTCAGTCTAAAACTTTAGGTGAAATTGAAGCCCACTATCGCAGTGTAATGGGATTACCAGAAGGAGTAAAAAAAGGTTACTCGTAAGATTTGGGCAGGCTTTTAGCCTGCCCCACTAACAATTTTATTGTTAGTGGCTAATTCTGTTAATTGCGGGTTCTCTTGATATGATCCATAATCTGCTGCTTGCGCTGATCTGAATTGGTATTGTAATTCGCCTGATTGATTTTTACAGTTTTGCTGACATGATCTAAAATCCGCTTTTTGCGTTCTGAGGTAGCCATTGTTAGATACTTGAATTAATTAATTGGATTACAGACCTTATCTATATATTAACTTATATTAAGTGAGTTTAACAGCCGTGAAAGTTTCCAGGCTTGAATGACAAAATACCTCCCTCAAAAGAGAGAAGATTGGAAATATTAAATGGATATCAACATACCGGATGTGGTAGCTGAAGTTACAGCAGCTTTTGAGCATTACGAAAAAGCTTTGATTAGCAATGATGTCGCCGTACTCGACGAATTATTTTGGAGGAGTCCGCACACTTTGCGCTTTGGCGTGACTGAAAATTTGTATGGCTATGATGCGATCGCTACTTTTCGCAGCCAGCGATCGCCTGTGAATTTAGAGCGATCGCTAATTCATACCACTATCACCACCTACGGACGGGATTTCGCCACCGCCAACACACAATTTCAGCGCCTTGGCTCAAATCGCACCGGACGACAAAGCCAAACTTGGATGCGAACCCCGGACGGTTGGCGTATCGTTAGCGCTCATGTTTCATTGTTGGCTACTCCCGATTAGAGGGCGCTGGGTGCGTTAAGCAGGTAGAACTTTGCCGCTTTGTAAAGAAATATTAAGCAGAATTTATTAAAAAATGTTGCAGCTTCTTGAAACCAGTTGCTAAGGTGTGCATAAGCAATGCTTCAGGTTAGCGCTCGTATTGAGGAGACGTGCCATTTATGCTCTACATTCATCTTGGCTGTTTGCCGACTAACTGATTCCAGAAATGTCTGAAAAATATTTCTCGGACTTTCCGGCAAAACGGCTGAGAAATATCTTTTTTGCTTGTTTGACTGCTTTTAGTCCAGCGTCATTCTGTTAGCAACTTCTCAAAGTTTTGGGTTATCAATTTTAGACATTTTTAGGTTGGTGTTCCCTAAAATTTCCGGAAAATGTCTTGCACGGCAAGGTTTAGTCCAAGTAATACCCCAAACACAAATCAATTGTCATCTCAGTGCGTGAAATTAGGAACTTTTCTGTTGGATTTTGCACATAACCACTGAAAAAGCCAGCGCAGTGAGTCCTCAAATATGGAGGTTTAATCATGGATATTCAAGGAAAGACAGCTCTGATTACTGGAGCTTCGCGGGGGATTGGACGAGCGATCGCACTCGTTTTAGCCAAACAAGGAGCAAAACGCCTGTTGTTGGTAGCACGCGATGAACAGCGGTTAGCCCAAGTCGCTGCCGAAATCGAAGCTATGGGCGTGGAAGTGGCGATCCTACCTTTAGATTTGGCTCAAGTGATCGAAGTGAATATTGCGATCGCTAAAGCTTGGCGAGATTACGGGCAAATTCATCTACTCGTCAACTGTGCAGGCGTTGCACACCAAACACCTTTCTTACGTTCCCGGCTGCCAAATGTGCAGGAAGAAATCGCCATTAATTTAATGGGAATGTACACCATCACACGTCTAGTTGCTCGACGCATGGCAGCACAACGGGAAGGGACAATCGTTAACGTTTCAAGCTTAATGGGCAAAGTGGCAGCCCCGACGATGGCAACTTATTCTGCCACCAAGTTTGCAATTGTCGGATTTACCCAAGCCTTGCGCGGCGAACTCGCTGCACACAATATCCGGGTAATAGCTTTGCTGCCCTCTTTAACCGATACTGACATGGTGCGAGAATTACAGTGGTTTCGCTGGGTAATTCCCACGACTACCGAGAAAGTCGCTCAGGCACTCGTCGCCGGACTGCACAAGGAATCACCGGAAATCTTGGTAGGATGGCAAAGTCATTTGGCCGTGTGGTGCAACCGCCTTGCACCTTGGCTGCTGGAGAAGGTTTTACTGATAGCTGCTCCGCTGTCGAAGTATAAGCAAAAGCGTTACCGCAGGCTCCGCGAGGCTGGAGTAATTTCACGTTAAAGTCTGTTGTTAACAGGCGAATCTAATTCCAGAGTAGAGACGCGATTAATCGTGTCTCTACTTTAGCTGTGAAATTTATTTCCAGGCTCCGAGCGTTAGTGCCATTTAACCTACCAGGATTTGGATAGACTGATTGCAGATAAAGAGATGTTAACGATGAGTCAAAATCGCCAGATATTAGATGACATTGCCGAACGCATCCAAGCAATTGTCAAGGCTGAAACAGCCACCGTGGTGCTAGCTGAGTCCGAAGGGGAAACCGTCTACTATGCGGCAGCAATAGGCAAGCACGCTGAGTGGGTGTCGGACAAAAGGGTTGCCGCAGCGACTTCCGGATTGTGTGGTACGGCATTTCAGAGCGACAAACCCGTGTTAGTTTGTCGTACTGAGGGCGATCGCCGAGTCCGGCAAGATCATGCTAAAGCGTTGGGAATAGAGACAGCTTTAGCCGTGCCTCTCTACTACGAAGGCAAGCTTTTGGGAGCGCTACAAGCTTGGAATCGTACTGACAGCAGCTTATTTGACGAAGAGGCAGAACGTGTTTTGGCTGCTTACGCCTCTGAAGTTGCTCCACTGGTTTATCAATACCAGACAACCATGAAGTAGAGGATAATTTGCAAGGAAAAGCGATCGCGCTGGCTTGAAATAAGCAACCAATCAAAGATGAGCAAATGACCCAAGATGAACCCATAGAACCAAAGCTTCTACGCCACTCCAATTCCCTCTCTTTCTCCAATCCCCTCTCTTTCTCCAATCCCCCCTCCTCGCTTGCGGGGAGGCAGGGTGGTTTCATGTTAGCCAGAGAAAAACCTGGTGAACCTGATTGGCAAGATCGCGGATACAATCGGGAACAGTGCGACAGCCTAAACGACGGGCTAAAGTAATCAGAAAC
>NZ_JACJOK010000020.1:0-176382 GCF_014695505.1 Trichocoleus sp. FACHB-90 | reverse complement strand
GTCAGCATCCCCTGATGTATCGAGTGATGAAACCAAAGCCGAAATCCTGCAAAGGTTTTCGGAATTGAGGTGGAGCTTAGATACAAGCCCCCACTGTATTTGTGAGCCTTCGGGCGAACAAATCAGTGGTGGGTAGTTGACCAGTAATATTGTGGGTAAGATAGAAGCGATCGCGGAGTTTCGACGGGAACAGAGGAGTCAAGAATGAGCGGCGCATTTACTCTCCTTAAAAAAGACGAAATCGCCATTCGTCGAATGTGAGAAGGCTGACACAATTAGATGAACTCCACGAGGGGAAATATTTAGATCGCTGGCTGATGGCTATAGAACGGCAGAATCATTAGACTGAAAGTAGTTGCCCAGCTAGAAGTGTCCGCGCATCCAACTATGACCCAGCAACCTGCACGTATTTGTATACTCGGTGGCGGCTTTGGTGGTCTTTATACCGCTCTGCGCTTGAGCGAACTGCCGTGGGAAAGGTCAGAACGTCCCGAAATTGTCTTAGTCGATCGGGATGACCGCTTTTTGTTTACGCCGCTACTGTATGAACTGCTTACCGGGGAACTGCAAACCTGGGAAATTGCCCCGCCGTTTCAAGAAATTCTGGCTAACACGGGTATACGCTTCTGTCAGGGTGTCGTGGCTGGAATTGATATCGAGGAACATCTAGTACATTTGCACGATGGTCAAGATTTTGCCTACGATCGCTTGGTCTTGGCGTTGGGTGGGGAAACTCTCCTAGACATGGTACCGGGAGCTGCTGAGTATGCTTTTGGTTTCCGCACTATGGCTGATGCCTATCGTCTGGAAGAACGCCTGAGAATTTTGGAAGAGTCGGAAGCTGATAAGATTCGCATAGCGATCGCGGGTGCTGGTTACTGCGGGGTAGAGTTGGCTTGTAAGTTGGCTGACCGTCTTGGCGATCGCGGTAGGATACGCTTGATTGAACTAAGCGATATGATTCTGCGAACTTCAACCGACTTTAACCGGGATGCAGCGCGGAAAGCTTTGGAAGACCGAGGTGTTTGGATTGATTTGGATACGTCGGTTGAGTCGATGTCACCGACGACAATCTCGCTGGTGTATAAAGGACAGGTAGACCCAATTCCGGTGGATTTGGTGCTGTGGACGGTGGGAGTGGGCATGGCGGATGCGGTGCGAAGCCTCCCTGTCAAACAAAATCAACGCGGTCAATTGACTACTACGCCGACTCTGCAACTGGTTGACCATCCAGATATCTTTGCTCTCGGCGACCTTGCTGATTGTCACGATGTCACGGGACAAGCTATCCCCGCAACGGCCCAGTCTGCGTTCCAGCAATCTGATTTTGCCGCCTGGAATATTTGGGCATCGCTGAGCGGTCGTCCTTTGCTTCCCTTCCGCTATCAGCAATTAGGGGAGATGATGACGTTGGGAACCGATAACGCCACACTGACAGGTTTGGGAGTCAAACTGGATGGTACTCCGGCTTACATTCTCCGCCGTCTTGCCTATCTGTATCGGATGCCATCGCTAAATCATCAGCTGAAAGTCGGCTTGAATTGGATTACTCAACCTTTGGTTGATTTTTTGTCTAAGTAGCTTTCACCCCACCACCAACCCCCTCCCCGTCAATGGGTAGGGGATTGTTAACTTTATGTTGCTTTGCTTATATAGCAGTCCTAAATGATTCCTAACGGCGAGATTCCCGACTTCTCTAAGAAGTCGGGAATCTGAAGGGCTAGCTCGCAACTCAAATAGGATTGCTATAGTCGATAAAAAATGCTCAAAGGTATTAAAATAAATCGGTTATAGTTTTTATATGCTGCGTTTTTTATAGGGTTGTATTTAGCGGTATTTCCTAAGCTGTTTGTAGTTATTATAGGCTTTGGATTATTGTTTATTTTAAAAATCACAAAATTAGAAGCAATATTGTCAAATAAAAACCAAAAAGTTTATTTAAGTATAATTATAGTTATCCGATATTTAAAAATTGGATAAAATGGATGATTGATAAAAATTTCGTCCCTTAATTTTGGTTATTGCTGAATCTCCTAGAGCATTTTGAGTAAGCATTTGCCAGTTTATCAAGATATCTGGAGAAGCTTGCACTGGTGGCAAAATCTAATTTTTATCATGGGGTTCGTTTGTTTACTCGGAAATCTCAGTGAGTTTACCTTAATATCTTGCGATCGCGCTATGGCTTCATTCTGAATAGGCAGTTTAGAGCTTCCTACTGGGATACGCTCAATGAGATGATAATGAATATACTGGGTGGTGTTGTAGGGTTTGCAATCTAGAGATGGAAAACGAAAATAGCCGGAAGCGTCCCAAAGTGATTTTTGTCGATGCTGTTGGCACTATGTTTGGGGTGCGGGGTAGTATAGGCGAGGTGTATGGCGCGATCGCGCGTCGGTTTGATGTGGAAGTGTCGCCAGAAGACTTGCAAAAAGCTTTCTACGAGAGTTTTAAAGCTTCGCCGCCGCCAGTTTTTCCAGGTACAGAACCCCAAAAAATTCCCGATTGCGAGTCTGATTGGTGGCGTGCGATCGCGCTTTCCACTTTTCACAAAGCCGGTGTTCTCGAAAAGTTTTCCAATTTTGCCAGTTTTTTTGACGAACTCTACAACCACTTTTCCACCCCTGAACCTTGGTTTGTTTATTCAGATGTCCCTACATCCTTGGAAAAGTGGCGCAAGATGGGAATTGAACTGGGTGTGGTGTCAAATTTCGATTCTCGGATTTATTCGGTTTTGCAATCTTTAAATTTGATACAATATTTCACGTCCGTAACTATTTGCTCTGAGGTTGGTGCTGCTAAACCCGATCCAAAGATTTTCGCCGCCGCGTTGCAAAAACATCAGGCAAAAGCTGAGGATGTATGGCACATTGGCGACAGTCATAAGGAAGATTATCAGGGAGCAAAAGCTGCGGGACTGAAAGGTATTTTGTTAAAACGGACAGAGTAAATACCTGGCGCATAATGTGAAGAAACCGCAGATTGCAATGAGGTCATTCTTTTGAATAAAGATACATTTAAAATAAGTAGATTTAAAAAGTTAGCCAACACAATTGGAGGTTTTCACGATAGCAATTTAAACCACCGCTGGTTCTAACATTCTAATAGTGCCAGCAGTGGCATCAATCTCCACATCTAAACCAATAGGAAGCGTAACTATCGGTTCAATGTGACCAATCATCGCGCCGTACCAAGAGGGAATTTCTAATGGTTGAATATGATCCCAAACTACTTCTTCAAGGGTGAGAGAACCATAATCAGCATCAGGCGAACATCCTTTACATTGCCCAAAAATAAAACCAGCTAATTTATCAAATACTCCGGCAATTTTTAGGTGAGTCATCAAGCGGTCGATGCGGTAAATATTTTCATTGATTTCTTCTAAAAATAAGATTGCACCGTTTAAATCGGGCATATAAGGAGAACCTACAATCCCAGAAAAAACTGAAAGATTGCCGCCAATGAGCTTGCCTTGCGCTCGACCGGGTGTTATAGTTTGTTGGCGATATTTTAGCTGCATCAATCGATTTTCATCGCCGTCATCTTTTAGGTTTTGAAAGGTCACGGTTTCGGCAGATTCTAAGACGCGGCGGAAAGAATCAGTTTGTTTTGTTCGCCAAGATGTCAAACCGTTGGGGCCGTGAAATGTAACTAAGTTAGTTTTAGCGTTAATTCCCAAAATTAACGCTGTCATATCGCTGAAACCGACAATAATTTTGGGATTTTTGCGGATGAGTTGGTAATCTAAATATGGTAGTATCCGACTGCAACCCCAGCCGCCACGCATCGGGAGAATAGCTGTTACTTTCGGGTCAGCAAAAAACTGATTGATGTCTGCGGCGCGGTCTTTATCTTTGCCCCCTAAATAACCATATCTGTCGAGGATATGGGGAGCAAGTTTGGGAACCATTCCTAGTCCCCGCACTACATCTATGACGATATCGAGTTCTTCCCGGAGAAATGTTGCACTAGCGGGACTGACAATTCCCACAATAGAACCGGGTTTTAAACGGGCGGGTTTTAAAATTGGGGGAGTTGCGGCTTTTCCTGATTTTAAGGGAGAAGCTATGAGGGTAGCGATCGCGCTTTTGGCAACTGTTTCGATAAACTGACGGCGGCTGCTCATGCAGGTATAATTTTCCTTACCGGACAAGAATGTAATAGCATTTTGGATGAAAAATTAATAGCGATCGCCCAAAATCATACCTGTAAGCATAAGTTAAAAAAGCAATAGCGCCTTACGAGACTTTATATTTAAGCTGATAGACATATTTTTTGCCTTGGTAGCGATCGCTATTTATGCCAAGTTCTCTTGCTGCTGGGACTAGGAGTTTTAGTTGCGATCGCTTTCTCTGTAGCAGGCGCAGGCTCTCCTACCCAAAGATGCGTAAATCTTACTAAAATACCCTTTAAAGGTAATTAATTCCTTCATTTGTTTCTTTTATAAAATTTCACTTTATATGGGCAATAAATGGATGTATTGCCCATATAAAGTGAAATTTTATTATGGTAACAAGATTGCGTTTAAATATTAACTTTTCGGTGGTGCAGGAGAAGGACAAGTTTTATTAGCAAAATCGCACTGATAGATGGTAGGTTTCTGCCAGCTTAAAGGAATTTCTAGCAAATCTCGCGTCCCGGTCATACCTTGTCCTAGAAATAGTAAAAGTGCGATGCAGTTCAAAATGATGTGAACATTACGCCAGCGATTTGATTTATCTTTATAGATATCCTCAATAATTGCTAACGAGAAAATCATCAACATTGCAACTGCAATGCCGATGTAATAGTGCGACCAATACCACTCATTATCTCGTCGAAAAACGCCTTCTTGGAACCCCAAAATAACTAAACCTGCACCTGTTAAAGTAGCAAAAACTCCTCGCCAAAGTCGCTGTCTGGCTTTGTATAGGAATATTAACGAGGCAATAGTAGCTGCAAACATTAGTACGATGAAAACAACTTGAAAAGGGTTTTCGCTTCCAATATTATTTTCCAAAATATGTCCAAAGATTGGGTAAGCAAGTCCTATCAAAGCAACTCCAACGACCGCAGCCGAAAGCCATTTCCCGATTTGAACGTGTTCTTTACCAACAACTGGAGAAATTTTGCTTTTCCCTTCTTTATTTTGCAAACGGCGTTGACGAGTTTGCCAAGCGAAGTGAACGACAATGCCAATCAGAGGGAAGACGAATGTAACTGCGATCGCGGGATGAATTAAAGCTGTCCAATCTGCAATTTCCATAACAACCTCAGTATGGGTTAATTCACTAGCTACTTAACAAAGCAAAACCAAAAGTAGCATTGAATTGGCGACACCAAATCGCCACTGAACGAAAGTCTGCGGGATTTACATTAGCAGGTATAGCATAGCGTTGAGTACCGCTCACTTTTTGCAAGCGACCAATGCTTACATAATCTTTTTCTTTTATACCTGATATTGGCGGTTTTTCGGAACGATGGAAGATAACAAATAAATCCGGGCCATTATTGGTTTTAAAAGCTTCATCTAACTCTATATAGTTTTTTCCATTTTCTGCCACCACGCTAACCATTCCCGTAGTAGGGTGTTCTGCTGCTACAAACTTTCCAGATAGGGGGACTTGTGCAACTGACTTAGCTTCTGGGGTTATTGATGCCTCAGCCTGGGTAGTTGCTTGATTGGAACTTACCTCTTTGGTACAGCCAACATTCAAAAGGGTAACGGCACACAGGATTGCTATCTTCAACTTCATAACCTCGTCTTGCTCTACATCATTTTTACTGACAATCTACCCTTAATGTTGACATCGAAAGATGAGTTTTTCCTGAGAAATTTGCAGGAAACCGCTTAATTTTATATCCGCTATAGCAATCCTAAATGATTCGTGAAACCCTGTAGGGGCAAGGCGCTGTCGTGTCCCTACAAGGCGAATACTCGTTCACAAGTTAAATAGGATTGCTATAACTAGAGATTAACATAGTATTAGTTTGAGTTTATGTAAGACTTAGTAATGATTTCAGCCCCTTATCGTTTTTTGCTCTGTTGACACATGGTTTAAAAAAACTATTATTATAGGTAACGTTGCTGATACCAGTCTAACCTACTATTTTTTTTTAGTATATGTTAGTTCTATAACATTCTAATCGTGTCCCTAGATTGTTTAAAGTGGGGTGTATGCAAGCCTTACACCCAAACCGAGAATAATATATTGAGTTACAATCCAATTTGATAGCTAAGCAAAATTTAATTTATTCAGACTATTGGGAGATTAATTTAGAAGAATTGAATACCAACCTAGCTTTAAGGAATTAACAGGAATGACAACTTCACAGATTAATAAGCAAATGTCAAAGCGTCGTATTCTGAAGCGCGTGTTTCGGCTTCGGGTCGCAACGCTGATTATGGTGGGGATTGTTGCTTTTGCGGGCGCGATCGCTGCGGCGTGGTTTGCTGGTGAAGGGACGATTAGTTACCTGTTTGCCGAACTACAAAAATGGCAAGAAAAGCCGCCTATGTGGGTGGAAGCGCCAATGGTTGCTGGCAAATATCTGCTAGTTCCCACGATTGCTTTGCTGCTTACTGTCTTGGCGGTGATGAAGATTTCCCCGCTACCTAACGCCAAATCGCGGTTTTTTGTGGTGGGAATTTTGCTAGGGCTGACGGGTCGCTATATTGTCTGGCGATCGCTTTCTACCCTGAATCTTGCCGATCCCCTAAATGGTATTTTTAGCCTAGGGTTATTTGGCATGGAAATGTTAATGCTGGCTAGTAGCATTATTCAGTTATTTTTGATGCTAAACGTGAAAGACCGAAGGAAAGAAGCTGACCAGCTTTCTAAGAATGTCCTCAACGGCACTTTTACACCATTTGTAGATATTTTTATTCCCACTTACAACGAATCAGTTTTTATTTTACGGCGCACAATCATAGGCTGTCAAGCTTTAGATTATGCCAACAAAAAGATTTATTTGCTCGATGATACTAAGCGCCCAGAAATGCAACAATTGGCTAAAGAACTGGGATGCGAGTATAAAACAAGACCAGATAATAGTCATGCTAAAGCGGGAAATCTCAATCATGCCTTTCCTCAAACCAAAGCCGAACTAATTGTTGTATTCGATGCTGATTTTATTCCCACTAAAAACTTTCTTACCCGCACGGTAGGCTTTTTTCAAGATGAAAAAGTCGCCCTGGTACAGACACCTCAAAGTTTTTATAACTCCGATCCGATTGCCCATAATTTAGGCTTAGAACACGTTTTAACACCAGAAGAAGAAGTTTTTTATCGGCAAATTCAGCCAATTCGGGATGCAGCAGGCAGCGTAATTTGTTCTGGTACTTCTTTTATTGTCAGACGCAGCGCTTTGGAAGAAGCGGGTGGTTTTGTAACAGATTCCCTCAGTGAAGACTACTTTACAGGAATTCGTTTATCTGCCCAAGGCTACCGATTAATTTATTTAGATGAAAAACTGAGTGCCGGATTAGCCGCAGAAAATATTGCTGCTCATGCTACCCAGAGATTGCGATGGGCGCGGGGTACTTTACAAGGATTTTTTATTGAGTCGAATCCGTTAACAATTCCCGGACTAAGCCCCTTACAAAGGCTGGCTCATTCAGAAGGACTGCTGCATTGGTTCACCAGTTGGGCGCGGGTTTATTTCTTGTTGATGCCGTTAGCATATTCATTTTTAGGCGTTATTCCCATCCGGGCTACAGCTGCTGAATTGTTGTATTTCTTTGTACCTTACTATGTGGTACAACTGTCTGTCTTCTCCTGGTTAAATTACCGTTCGCGCTCAGCTTTGTTATCGGATATTTATACTTTAGTGCTGTGTTTCCCCCTAGCACTGACTGTATTTCAAGTAATGCTAAATCCCTTCTCAAAAGGCTTTAAAGTAACGCCAAAAGGGATATCACGCGATCGCTATGCTTTCAACTGGCGTTTAGCATGGCCTTTGATTATCTTATTCCTAGCAACATCGGTCAGTTTGTGGCGGAATTTGGGAATGTGCATGATGACTAATGGCACAGCCGAGGTATACAAAGGTATCAACTTAGGTTGGGTTTGGAGTGGTTATAATTTGCTGATGATTGGCATCACGTTGTTAATCTTGCTGGATGTTCCCAAACCCGATCTGTATGAATGGTTTGATTTGAGGCGAGTGGTGCAGATAAATGTGGCTGGGCAGAATTATTGGGGAATTACCAAGATAATTTCAGAAGCTGGCGCTCAAGTAATTATGACCCAATTGCCACCGATTTCTTCCAATGAACCAGTGCCCGTAACACTGGCAATTATGGAGGAAGAAATATATCTAGAAGGACAAATTATTTCTACTGGTTTCGCCGATGAATTTCCGACAGTGCAAGTAACATTTGAGCAGTTGAGTCTCTCTGAACATCGGCGATTAGTAGAAATGTTGTTTTGTCGTCCTGGTCAGTGGAAGCGTCGGGATACCCCCGGTGAAATTAGTTCTCTGTTGCTAATTTTCAAAATTTTGCTGCGTCCGCGAGTGTTGTTTGATAGAAATCGAGGAATAAGCGCGCTCGCTGTCTCTAAAGTTTAGGGTTTTACGAGTTTTGAGAGCCAGAGAAAATTGTCATTGTAAAGAGGCTCTATTTTAAAATTAGACTCTTTCTTAATTTTCTCCTGAAATTGCTCCGAAAGATTTAATAAAAACACATCGCTAAAACCTTGAGGAATCTTAGGAATATTCATAAAATCTGGCTGCGTATTACCTGGAACTACCATAAGGCGTACTTTTTCCTCGAATAGATAGCTAAGAGCCAGGGAATTGCCGAAATTAATCCCAAAAGAATTCGTAATTAGAAGAGGAGCCTTTGTCTGATTGACTATTTCTGAAACTTGATAATTGTGATAGCTAACTACTTTATTCCAAGCCGTCTCAGCTTGAGAATTAATTGCACAAGAAACAACACCCGCTGAAATCAGTGCAGCCATCACTATCTGCCAAAATTTATGTTCTAAAAACCTAGTCGATGTAATCCCAGTGGCAAGTAGATAAGCAATTGATAGCTGAATACCCAAATAAAAAGGGACTATATAGCGACTAGAAGTTGAGCGTTGTCCTCCTAAAATTAAATCCGGAAGCACTAAAGCTAAAGTTAAGGTTCCCATCAAAGTTAGAACAAATAACCAAACTTCCTTTTTGGTATTTTTGCAGAGAAAATAAATTGAGTAGCCAACTAAAATTAAAAAAATAGGTAAAGTTAAATAGGTTAATAGAGTATCAAAGCCAAAGTCGCCTTGGGTTAAAATAAAAGCACGATTAATGTGAATTCCCCACGTTTTTAGCCAAGCTATTAAGGGAATGGGTACAGCAGTCCAGTTTGCTCCTGTTTCCGACCAAGTAGCGATCGCAATTACCAACCAAGGAGAAAACAATAGCACCGCCGTCAGGGATGCCAGTACGAAGGCAGCTACTTTTTTAGTAAAGCGGAAGCCTTCAATTACGATTACATAAATTCCATGTCCGATTCCCACAAATACAGAAAATGGGAATGTATAGATACTTAATGCTAAAGTGGCGGCGTAAATTCCCCATGCCTGAAGATGGTAAGTTTTATTTCCATCTTTTGTGGTTAGTCGCAAAGCTGGCAGCAATGTAGCACTTGATAATAAAATAGTCACCGTCCATAGGCTATATTCCCGCGCTTCCTGCGCGTACAAAACATGGAAAGGTGAGACAGCAATTAGAGCGATCGCTACCCATCCCGCTAGCGGCGACTCAAATAATTCCAGGCATAGCCAATAGACACAAGGGAATACCAGCAAACTAAACAGCACTGATAAACTTCTCGTGACTGCTACCGAATTACCAAACAACTGCACCCAAAATCTTACTAATATGTAATAAAGTGGCGGATGTTGAGCATCATCGATTGCCAAAGCTTTAATAGTATCAATTAAACTTTTTTCATAACTAGGGCGCTGATATTTTTGTAAATCTTCGATGCCAATTACTTGACCATTAAAAAGTTGTTGATTCACTTCGGCACTGGTATAGCCAGAAATTCGCAATGAAGTATAAGCTTCATCGTGCCAATAAACTTTTTTGTCCAAATTAACAAAGCGAAAAAAAACGCCGAGTACCAACACGACGATAAGAAAAAAACCAAACCAAGTCTTAGGCAGGCTCAAATTTCGCATAAATATTTTCTATGTTAGTCAATCTATCTATTGATAGATATTTTGAAGTAGCAGCATCCCGGTTTCCCAAGTTTAACCCAATCTTAGAATTAGTCAAAAATCATCCAATCGGGTAACTCAGCCGGATGAAGTGCGTTAGTTACTGCCAATCCTACTCTGATAATTACTCTGATTCGGTACTTTAGTTATGAAAACCTCAGCGGTGTTATTGACTCTAAATAGAATTTGGCAAGGCTTTGTCAGATTCGTGGTTAACGCTTCAGAATTGCGTGTTTGGCAGGTTTCTGATGGTCACGGACATACTTATTGGCGTGCTTACGATCCTGCTAGTGGTCGCTCTAGCTATCTTGGCTCAGAAGCTGAGGTGCGTTCGTGGATTGAGCAACGTTATTACAGGTAAAATTGGCTAATCAGCGTTAGGAGTGCCTGAGTATCCAAGTCCATCGGGTGTTTTCTGGAGCTTCTTGGGAGTCCAAAGTCGGCTATTGTCGCGCTGTAAAAGTAGGAAATATCATCTATGTTTCTGGCACTGTGCCCGTCGATGAGATGGGTGCGGTATTTGCTGCTGAAAATGCCTATGCTCAAGCAAAGCGCTGCTTTGAAATAATCCAAAAAGCCTTGCAGGAGCTGGGTACTGATTGTAGCTGTGTTGTGCGAACTCGGATGTATGTCACAGACATTTCTCGCTGGGCAGAATTCGGTGAGGCGCACAAAGAATTTTTTGGAGAAAATCCTCCAGCTTCAACGATGGTAGAAGTAAAATCCCTCGTTGAGCCGGCAATGTTAATTGAGGTAGAAGCTGATGCAGTTTGTATGGAGTGAAAGCGATTTACTATTCCTATTTCTGCTTTTACAAACGCCACAATAATTTAATTGCGGTGATTGTTACTATACCGAATCCTAGCTCCTGCCCACTGGAGTTTTTCTCGGAGCGTTTGGTAATAGGAATAGTTTTCGCGCAAAATAATAAACTTAGCCAGACAATTTGCCATGCGGATGTCTACCCGCTGTCCGGGCCAAATTGCAGTTGCCATCACCCCATCCATCCATAGTTTAGTGTTTAATTCGTAGTCAGCTAAAGGCCAGACGCTGACCACAGAACCGGAGGGGATGACAATTGGGCGACTGGAGAGACTCAAAGGGCAAATTGGGGTGACGGTAATAGCTTCCATGCCCGAATGGACGATGGGGCCGTTTGCAGAGATGGTGTAACAGGTGGAACCCGTGGGCGTTGCGACAATCAGCCCATCCCCTTGATATTGATCCACCACCTCGCCGTCAATTTCCATTTCTAATATCGAGGTAATCATGCGGTCGGCGGAGGCGGGTTTGATGCACATTTCATTCAGTGCAAGGAAGCGATCGCTCACCGGTTCCATATTCGTGCGATCGCCCTCAAATAACGCCGCCTGCAACATCATCCGGCGTTCGATAGCATAGCGATCCTCCTCTAACCTGTCCCAAACCCTCTCAGTGTCTTGAAATTCCTCAAATGGCTGTGTTAAAAATCCCAGATGTCCCCCAACATTCACTGCCAAAATCGGGATTCTCTCTGGAGATAGATGCCGAACCGCTGCCAATGCTGTGCCATCTCCACCCAGCACCAACGCCAGATCGATGCGGTGCATTGCGGAAGCCAAAAAAACCGGATAGGGATTATCCTTCGCCCCACTTGGCCCCATTAAAACATGGCAATTGCGTTTTTCCAGTTGCCTAGCGCATTTTTCTGCCCAACTGCGGCTTAGGGGATCTCCCGCCTTGTGAGCAATAATAACGTTTTTCAGCTCCACTGATTATTTACCCTAAACCTATAGAGCGCGATCGCGCGTGCTTATTTTTGCGTTTGGGCGATCGCCTCCCTATCTTAAGCTAGGGTACTCCTCCTGGTAATGTTCTTTTAGCGACAGTTAGACAGCGTTGGGCATTGATGGGATAAAATCAGCTAACCCCAAGTAGCGAATTCCCTCTGGGTTAATTTCAAAGCGGCAAGGTAACACCTCCACCCCCAAGGAAACAGCATCGCGCAACAACTTCCCATACAAAGGATCGGCAATGTCTCCGGGCGCAAACTGGTTACAGTCGCCACGATTAATAAAATAAAGCATCACCGCCCGCGCTTGGGGA
This sequence comes from Trichocoleus sp. FACHB-90, assembly GCF_014695505.1. Lineage (NCBI taxonomy): Bacteria > Bacillati > Cyanobacteriota > Cyanophyceae > Leptolyngbyales > Trichocoleusaceae > Trichocoleus > Trichocoleus sp. FACHB-90. The sequence goes on along the minus strand of NZ_JACJOK010000020.1, from coordinate 164,107 downwards.
ATTAGCGCCGTTAGTTCTCGCAGGTGCTTTTGTCCCCTCGTCGTGACTGTATCGGGAAATAGCACCATTTTACCTTGCGCCCAAGTTGTACTTTTGACTTCCAGATAAATCGGTTTGTCAGACTCATCGCCAGTCAGCAAAAAATCTACCCGGCTTTTCTCTTTCCCATAAGGTACTTCAAAGCGAATTAGACTGTATTTACCTAATGGAAACAGGAACTTCTCCAACGCCAACTTAATCACCCGATTTGGCAAAGCTGTATTCACTCCTACCCAGGCTGGTTGAGTATCGCAAACCTGAATCATTTCCCAGGTATAAGGCAACTTCCGGTTAGGATTGTCACTGTAGGACACCTGCACCGGACTCCCAGGCGTAGAAACCGCCGTCATTGGGCCAGTATTAGGACAGTGGGCGGTGATTACTTCCCCGGTCGCCAGCTGAATATCGGCAAAAAACCGTTTGTAACGTTTTAGTAGGACACCCGGATACAGAGTTGGGTATTGGTAAAGCCAATCCATAGTAGTTTTTTAATGCAGAGTAACGCAAAGGTAATCTTAGGCGATCGCAGAGTCAGACAAACCTTTGCTACCTAAACCGTTAACCTTTGCATTCTTTGCGTTTAAATAAAATGAGTCTCTTGAGGTATCTTTAAGCATTTGTGACTGAAAAGCAAAAAACCGCTCGTTCCCTAGCTGGAATTGCTGGGATTGTGGCAATTGCCACACTGATTAGTAAAGTTTTTGGGTTAGTGCGCCAGCAAGCGATCGCAGCTGCTTTTGGTGTGGGTGTCACCGCCGATGCCTACAACTACGCCTATGTCATCCCTGGCTTTTTGTTGATTTTACTGGGCGGCATCAATGGCCCTTTTCATAGCGCCATTGTCAGCGTCTTAGCCAAGCGCGATAAATCGGAAGCCGCACCTTTGGTAGAAACCATTACAACGCTGGTGGGAGGGATACTCTTCATCGTCACCATCGTTTTAATTGTATTTGCCGGAGTCTTCATTAACCTGGTCGCACCGGGTTTAAGCGAGACAGCCTATGGGATACAAGTGAAAGCGATCGCCATCGATCAATTACAGATAATGGCTCCGATGGCAATCCTTGCTGGACTCATCGGCATTGGTTTTGGCACCCTTAACGCCGCTGATATGTACTGGCTGCCCTCCGTTAGTCCCTTATTCTCCAGCATTACAGTCATTGGCGGACTCGGCATCTTAGCGCTGCAACTCGGCGACCAAATCAACGCCCCTCAATACGCCAAGCTAGGAGGATTAGTTTTAGCTGGGGGAACCCTTGCTGGTGCCATCTTACAGTGGTTAATCCAGCTGTCGGCACAATGGCGGGCTGGCTTGGGCACATTACGCCTGCGCTTTGACTGGCACCAGCCTGGAGTTAAGGATGTCCTCAAGGTGATGGGGCCAGCAACCCTTTCCTCTGGAATGCTGCAAATTAACCTCTACACCGATTTATTTTTCGCTTCTTATATTCCCCAAGCAGCCGCAGCCATGACCTATGCAGGGCTTTTAGTGCAAACGCCCCTGGGAATTATTTCCAATGTAATTTTAGTGCCGCTACTGCCCATATTTTCGCGGCTGGCTGCCCCGGAAAATTGGACTGAACTCAAGGCGCGGATTCGTCAGGGAATACTCCTCACCGCCGTTACCATGCTGCCTTTGAGTGCCTTAATGGTAACTCTGGCAGTGCCAATTGTGCGCGTGGTTTATGAGCGTTATGCTTTCGACCAAAGGGCATCCCAGCTAGTTTCCTCAGTGCTAATTGCTTACAGTATGGGGATGTTTGTCTACTTGGCGCGTGACGTGCTGGTGCGCGTCTTTTATGCTTTGGGGGATGGCGAAACACCGTTTCGCATCAGTATCGTGAATATCTTTCTGAATGCCATACTCGACTATATTCTTGTCCAACGTTTCGGCGCACCCGGTTTGATTCTGGCAACGGTGGGGGTGAATATTACTTCAACAATAGCGCTGGTGTGGTTTTTAGATCGCAAGCTTCACGGCTTACCTTGGCGGGAGTGGTGCTTACCTATCCTCAGTTTAACTGGCGCTAGCTTTGTGGCTGGGTTAGCTACCTGGGGCGTTAGTCGGGGTTTTCAGGAATTTTTAGGCAGCAACAGTTTGCTGTTGCAGTTGTTGCAGCTAAGTTTAGCTGGATTAGTCGGCTTAGGGGTTTATGCCTTATTTGCCACGCGGCTGAATTTGCCAGAAGTGGATATTTTTGTCTCCCGCATTCGCCAGCGCTTTGTGAGATAAAGATGGCAAGGGGGCGTGAAGCAAACGCACTCACTCAACCGTATGCAACACTACCAAAGTCTGGCAGGAAGGTGTGATATCTAAATATTAAGCCGAGATGAGTCTTGAAACTTGGCTCGTTAGCTTAATAACAAAGGCAACCAATGAAGGCCTTCAAAGGATATCTAGCCAGTCTATTTGACAAAGAATTGATCCCGACAGGCTTACGGACTGCTCTATTCGTAGGCTCTGTTTTATTTTTGATCAATCACGGTCTTGCCTTCTTCCGAGGAGAAATGACTCGCGATCGCTGGATTGCCGGATCTCTTACCTATCTAATGCCTTATCTTGTCAATATTCATGGTCAATACGCTTATCGTCGCAAATCCTTAAAAACTCGGTATTGAAGAAAGCTGTTACTGATAACGCTTTTGAGCCAATAAACAAGTGTCGCCCTACCCTGATAGAAGACTTTGCGATCGCCCGTGCGCGATCGCAATTTATCTCACCCAGATGCCCACGGAAAAGCTTTTATTTAACAACTTTTTACAAGTTGCGCTGATACTCTTCTAAAAGATCCATCAAATTAACTTGGCACTGCATAGGCAGCAAGTCTATCAGAGGAACTTCCCGTTTTCCTCCGCCTAATTTGACGGGGATATTTTCCAGAACTTGCAGCACCCGGTCTTCTTCTAAGGAATCATTAACCAGCATGGGATACAGCTGTTCTGCCAAGACGGTGTGCAGATGAGCATCCCGTAAATAGAGATGCCATTTAGCAATGTCAATGTAAATGTTTTCGCCAATTTCAGCGGCGAGTGCTTCGATTGCTTCGCTGGTGTTCGCTTTAGCCATAACATCTACTCTCTTTTTGTGAATGGGAATCTACTTGCTTTAATTGCAATCGATTCCCTCGGAGTTTGCATCAACGAAAAGCAGAACCTACGGTCTATCTTTTGGTAGTTTTCTTGCTAGTTGTTTTGGTCTTCTCTTTGGGTTTTGGTTGGAACCCTTGAGGAGTTGCGGCTACAGATTCGACTACAGGAGTGGAGTAATCTGCCACTCCAAAGATATAAATCATGTGAATCAATATGACCGTTGCCCAGATTCCTGTCACCCATTTAGCCCAAGGCCATGTAGCATTCTGCAAGTTGTGGAAAAACCATAAGCCAGAATTACAGGCGGCAAAAATTGCTACGTGCATAGCAAAATTCATCCGGTCATCAAGGCGACGATAGGCGGGGTCGTTACGGTCGGGTTTGCGAGGCCAACGAGGAGGCATGGAAGTTCGGAGTTAGGAGTTATGAGTTGTCATTTCTAACAACTAACTTCATTTTAAAGCTCTAAGTGGCATCTTCCGGGCGTTGATAATCTCTCGACTTGCCGCCAGTTTTGCTCACTAGGCGAATTGATTCAATTATCATCCCCTTTTCCAGGGCTTTTGCCATGTCGTACAGTGTAAGCGCGGCGACGGAAACTGCTGTCAGGGCTTCCATTTCCACGCCTGTTTCAGCCTTGGTTACGACTTCTGCCCGAATCTGATATCCCGGCAGTTGGGGGTCGGGTGTCAGATGCACTTCTACTTTACTGATGGGTAAAGGATGGCACAGGGGGATTAGGCCTGAAGTCTGTTTTGCTGCCATAATTCCCGCCAGTCTCGCGGTTCCTAAGACATCCCCTTTTGGCGCATTCCCCGCCTGAATTGCCGCCAACGTCTCTGGCAACATCCGCACCTGCGCGGCGGCGACTGCAATGCGTTTGGTTGCGGATTTGCCGGAAACATCCACCATCTGCGCCTCACCTTGGACATCCAGATGAGTTAGCGGTTGAATTTCAGAAAAATTTTGCGTCATCGCTTTGAGTTGTGTTATTATGAGATTCGGGCAAGGGCTTGTAGCTCAGTGGACTAGAGCACGTGGCTACGGACCACGGTGTCGGGGGTTCGAATCCCTCCTAGCCCGTTTAATAAGTAAAAAGGCAAAAGGCAAAAAAAGTGTCTTTTGTCTTTTTGCTTTGGGAATTAAACGCGATCGCTCTGGGCTAGAAAAAGCGCGATCGCTTTCTGTAGCTATAACTAATTCTCATCCAACCAGACAACTAAATCCGCAGCGGAGTGAAAATCCAACAACGCCAAAGCCAATTCCTCTAACTGCGTGACCGATAATGCCCCAATGCGCTGTTGCAATTGTTCATCCAAATTACCAAATTGACGGGTTAGCTGACGCATAACTAGCGATCGCGCCTCCTCTTCCTTTCCTTCTTGCTTTCCCTGTTGCACTCCCTTTCGGATGATGGCTTGATAAGTTACAGATTCCTGCATAATTTCCTCCCGCAAAAGTTGGCGAATTAAACTTTCTTCAAACCGTAAACCAGCCAGCACCTCCACACAAGCAGCAAGGTTTCCCCGTTGCTGTGGTTCTTCAATCGTATCTATCACAGCAGCAACTTGCTCTAGTAAGCTGTTGGGAGAGTCAGTTCTAGCTAGAGTCGCCAATGGCAATAAGGCAGGGTTTGCCAAAAGTGGTGCCGGATCTTGCTCCCACAAGCGAATGACTCGGTAGCGATGTCTGGTATTACGGGTGGTAAATTCTTCGGTAAAGGCACCAACTGAAGTAGTGGACTTTAAAAAAATTACCACTTGTTCAATGTCACAACGGTATTTGCGGTGCAGTCTTAACCAATAATCCAGCATTCTCAATGGCAGTGGGGGATTAGATGCTGGTAGAGTTTGAAACTCGATGTGTAGTATAGAGTTGCCTGTTTGCAACAGTGTGAGAGAATCGGCGCGAATTGGTTCTACACTCAGTTCAGTTTTGAGTACCTGAATGTCGGTAGCCGAATCTGGAAGTAGCCAGCGCACAAATTCGGCTGGGTATTGTTCTGCAAGGTATTTGCAAATGTTGTCAGAATCCAATTTGTAGCAGGTGCAATAAAGATATATGTTTACTTTACAGCCGTGATGGTGAGCGATCACCCTGGGGTAGAAAAAGCGCGATCGCGTTCTGTAGCTATAGCTAATTCTCATCCAACCAGACAACTAAATCCGCAGGGGAGTGAAAATCCAACAACGCCAAAGCCAATTCCTCTAACTGCGTGACCGATAATGCCCCAATGCGCTGTTGCAATTGTTCATCTAGATTACCAAATTGACGGGTTAGCATACGCATAACTAGCGATCGCGCTTCCTCTTGCTTTCCCTGTTGTCGTCCTTTTTGGATGATATCTTGATAGATTACAGATTCCTGCATAATTTCCTCCCGAAAACCTTGGCGAATTAAACTCTTGTCAAACCGCATCTTGGTGGAGGCGGTACTTCAAGGTTATCTGTCGGTGTTTAAGCTTTAAGATATCGCAAGGTTATCTATGATAGAAATTAGTGTTGTTACTTTGTCTTTATACGGAAACACTATAAAATGGGCATAGAAAATGAGGCTCTTTCATGAAACCTGTTCTGCGTAAAGGTCAACTGAAAACATGGAAGGATGATCGGGGTTTCGGCTTCATACAACCTAGTGATGGAAGTAAAGAAGTTTTTCTTCATATCAGTGCGCTCAAAGAAGCAAGTCGCCGCCCAAAAGTAGGGGATACAATTCTTTACGATATAACAACGGAGGCAAATGGAAAAGTTCGTGCCTCCAATGCCTCAATTGAAGGGGTTGCACCTCGACCTTTGCCTGATAAGCAAAAGGCAACAAAACACGGGCTGGAAAAGGTTATCCGCGTTGCTGTTGTGGGTGTTATTGCGATTGTGGCAATGAAATTTAGCGCTAGCCGTTCTCCGGAATATAGTGGTAGCCGTTCTTCATCTCCAATGACATCTGTTACATCTATAACAAAACCGGGATGCAATATTAAAGGAAACATTTCAGTTGGAACGGGAAACAAGATTTACCACCTTCCGGGTGCAGAGGATTATGAGTCAACACGAATTGATCCAGCAAGTGGGGAGAGATGGTTTTGCACGGAGGCAGAGGCTAGAGCAAATGGTTGGCGTAAATCGCCCAGATAGTATTAGCAACCGAACACTTCTCTACAACGAAGTGATAGAGGAAGCATTCATCTGAGTCCAAGAGGTTATCTGCCGTCCGGTGAGTTTAGCATCTTTATCACTACTTACTTATTCAAAGCGTAAACATCCTTTTCTCTGCCTATGGCGAAGCGGAGGGAATGGGGTATATTTTTGCTGGAAGATGTGGCGAAGACGATGAGAGCTAGGAATGAAAGAGCTGTCGTAATAACAAACATTCCCCGATAGCCGAGAGGTTCAGCAACAGAACCTAAAACAGGCCCAGCGATCGCAATCCCGACATCAAATCCAGTAATGCACAAAGCAAAAACTTTACCTCTTTCTTGGGCGGTGGAACGGTCAGAAATTAAGGCAATTATCATTGGCATTAACGTTCCCGATCCTGCACCTTCTAGAAAACCACCCAGCAAAAAGCTTGATGGTGTGTCAGCGAAAGAAAGAATTAGCATCGCTATGGCATAGCAAAATATACTACCAGTGATAAATATTCCTCGTCCGTAGCGATCGCTGGCACGACCAACGATTATGCGGGAGATGAAAGAAGCACAAGCTGCTGCTGTGTAAAATAACCCAGGATTTAAGTCAACCTTAATCGCCTTAATATACAAAGGCACAAAGGTACTCAACGCTCCAAACGACAAACCAATCAGCAACAAAACTATAGCTGGAGTTCGCAAGCGAGGGCTGGCTAATAGCTTCCAAAACTGGACAGGATTTTCTGAACCAGCCGATACCTGAGAATCAAGTGTTTCTTGAGTAATACCAGGTTCTTTGACAAGAGTGGCACAAATTAAACCCAAAATTCCCAAGCCAGATGCGCCCAGAAATAACGGTGTGTAGCCCGCCCCAGCCTGTAGATAACCGCCAATTGCCGGCCCCATTGCCATCCCAATTGGTGTCACCAAGCTCATGTAACCAATAATTTCGCCCCGCTTGGACACCGGAGCCAAATCTACCACCAAAGCGCTGTAACCAGTCGTGAAAGCCGCAATGCTGATACCGTGGAACGCCCGCAGCACCATCAATAAGGGAATCGAATTTACAACCAGATAACCTAAAGGCGCGATCGCAGCTACTACCGCGCCAATCAGCACCACCAGTTTTCGACTGCGCCGATCTGCCAAACGCCCCAGCCACGAACGGCACAGAATCAGCCCGATGGCAAACGATCCCATGACAACACCAATCTGCTGCGTTGTTCCGCCCACAGACTCCACATACAGAGGCAGAGTCGGCAGCAAAGAAGCCATACTAGACCAAAATAATAGCCCAGCCGTAAATAAAATCAGCAGATTGCGGCGACTTGGTGGCTCCAACGTCCAAAAAACTTTCAAAGCGTAATTCCTTCTTAATCTTTAGCCATCTATCTTGTTACTATTGTTAACGTTTTCTCCGACTACTTCCCTCACCCGATAGATTGGTCGTCCTTGCGATTCGTGATAAGTTCTCATTAACAGTTCTGCCAACAGTCCAAAGCTAAATAGCTGTACGCCAGTCACCAGAAGTACGACAGCCAAAATTAGTAACGGGCGATCGCCGATGCTTTGACCCAAAGCCAGCTTTAAGAAAGTTAAATAACAACCCAGCAGTATTCCCAAGGCGATCGCTACCATCCCAAACAGCCCAAACACGTGCATGGGACGGGTGAGAAACTTTTTCATAAAGTAGACAGTTAGCAAGTCCATCACGACGCGAAAAGTCCGCCAAATCCCATACTTACTGCGCCCAAACTTACGGGCGTGGTGACGTACCTGCATCTCAGCAATTCTCGCCCCCTCAATGAAAGCCAAAGCGGGCAAAAATCGGTGCAACTCGCCGTAGAGGTTCATATCTGCTACCAGTTCGCTGCGATAGGCTTTCAGGGAACAACCGTAGTCGTGTAACTCCACACCCGTAACTCTACCAATCAGCCAGTTAGCAATTTTGGAAGGAAGTAGGCGACTCAGTGCAGCATCCTGTCGATTCTTCCGCCAACCACTTACCAAGTCATAGCCTTCTTCTAACTTTGTCAATAGCCGGGGAATATCAGCCGGGTCATTCTGCAAGTCACCATCCATTGTGATAATTACTTTGCCTCGCGCATAGTTAAACCCCGCTGACATTGCCGGAGTTTGACCGTAGTTGCGACGCAGCAGCACTGCTCTTAAGTCGGTGCGGGTTTGTGCCAGAGATTTAAGTAATTCTGCGGAGCCATCTCTGGAACCGTCATCCACACAAACAATTTCGTAGCTGAAAGCCATTTCCTTCAACGAGGTAGCGATCGCTTCAATCAGATGAGGCAAACTCTCCACCTCGTTATACACCGGAACCACCACCGATAATTCTGGACTAATCAGGTTTGAGATGTCCTGTCTTTGAGCGTTCTGTGAAATTGACGAAGTGTTCATGTTGATACCTTGAGTGCCAAAGCCTTATAAATACTGCATTTCACCCAGAATTCCTCACCGCAAATATGTTTTCAGGAGAAACCAAATTTGCTATGTAAGCTTGATTCCTTGACGTTTACTTATATTGCCAGATCATGCCGGAGTCAGCAGTCTGTAAAAGCTCAGCCTGCTAGAAGCCACTAGCCATAAAATTTAGATTACTCACAGTTTGTCCTACGCTCAGCATTTCTACTTAGTTTAATCATTTGCTTTACACAAAATTTATATATTCTCTTAACTACCCCAATTGTAAAAATTGAGTAAAAATTTATCTCATTAATAGCAGTATTTCCTTAGACTTGTTTAGGATGTACCACAATAATAAATTCAGTAATTTTACGGTTTGAGAATTATGCTCAAACTTTTTCTGTATTTAGAGTATTTTTTATACGTGGAACTACGGAGTATGTGACTGCAACGGCAGAGATTTGGTTCACACTCACGAGCAAAACATATACTATAACAGATGGTATTAATATGTATGAGAATGCCCAGCAAGTTCTATAGCAAGAAATTAGAAATCAGCCCGTACTCACTAAAGAGAAAGACCAAAGAAAAGAGCAACTAAGTCAAAGTTGGGAACTGCCTCCAGATTGGTTAAAACTTTTAGTTATCACCTTGTTATTCTTAAGCATATTCTTCCGGTTTGTTAATCTGGATCGTAAAGTCTACTGGTACGATGAAACCATGACGTCGTTACGGATTCATGGTCATACACACTCCGAATATGTTCAGCAACTTTTTCAAGGACAGGTAATCAGCCCCGCAGATTTACAAAAGTACCAGACTTTTAATCCTGAAAAAGACTTAAACGACACAATGAATGCTTTAGCAGGAAATGCTGAGCATCCGCCTCTGTATTATCTAATCGCTAGATTTTGGACGCAGTGGTTTGGTGATTCGGTAGCAGCGACGAGAAGTTTATCTGCTGTTATTAGCCTCTTAGTTTTTCCCCTGGTTTATTGGTTATGTCTGGAATTGTTCAATTCATCGCTACTCGGATGGATGAGCATAGCACTATTTAGTATTTCGCCCTTTCACGTTTTGTACGCACAAGAAGCAAGACAATATAGTTTGTGGATAGTGACAATCTTACTATCAAGTGCGGCACTATTACGAGCAATCCGCCTAAAAACAAAGTCTAGTTGGGGACTTGACGCGGTAAGTTTGTCATTAGGCTTCTATACTTTTCTCATGTCTGGTTTGGTAGCAATTGCACATGGAACCTATGTAGCTATTGTTGAACGTCGATTGAATAAGATATCTACCGCCTACATAATTGCATCTTTGGCTGGATGTCTCACCTTTGTTCCCTGGATATTAGTGTTTATTGCTAACTTGAGCAATATTGAAAAAAAATACGAGTAGCGGCCAAAGAGCTGTAAACATATTATCTAGGATACAAACTTTTTCTAGTGACCTTGGGCAGGTATTTCTCGATTTTAAATTAGGCTTATATTCAGCTCCTTTAATTTTAATAATGGTAGGATATGCGGTTTATTTTGTTTATCGTAATGCTCCAAAAAAAAAGGTGCATTATTTATTTTGTGCTTGGTGGGTATAAGTTTAATAGGTTTAATTCTTCCGGATTTAATCTTCGGATTGAAGTTGAGTACAAGATCCCGATATTTAATTCCCTTTTATTTGGGAAGTCAGTTGGCTGTAGCTTACCTTCTGACTGCTAAAATCTTCTCCATTCGTTCATCAAAACAGCAAATATGGAAAGTTATTGCGGCTTTGCTGTTTTCGGGCGGTGTTCTGTCATGTGCCATGAGTTCTCAAGCAGAGGCGTGGTGGAACAAGGGAGCTAGTCATTACAATATAAACAGGGCTGAAATAATCAACCAAGCTAGTCGCCCACTTTTAATTAGTAGTAATAATTCCCTGAATCCAGGTGATTTACTGTCTCTTAGCTATCTTCTAGATTCAAAAGTGCGGCTTCAATTAGTAAATGAGTCAAATATTCCTCAGATTCCTGATGGATACAGCGATATATTTGTATACAATACTTCCAAAGAATTAAACTTTAAACTGGAAAAAAAATTACACAATAAAGATCGTTGATAAGCGTGCAAATCTCTGGCGGCTAGAGAAGAAAAGTGCTGAGGAATGAAGACGATAGTTATAACAGAAGAAAGGGGAAATTTAGCAGTGAAGAGTTAGAGCTATAGTTGAGTTAATCGGTAGCGAAACCCAACTATAACAATCTGACAGATGAGAGAGTCTATCGCTCTCGTGATGCCTGCGCTACAAACAAAAAATATTTCCCAACTCCCGCAAAGATTGGTATATGAGTGCTGGGTGACGTTCCTATTAGCCTACGATAGCAATCAAGAGCAGAGTTGTGAGCCATCCCTTCAGATACCCGACTTCTTCAAGAAGTCGGGTATCTTGCCTTCACGAATTATTTAGTTTCTTTATGACAGCGGCTGATAACTTGCAACCACTCGCCCACAAGAACGCAACTGTTCATAATAAGACTGACTAATGGAATCACCCTGTTGTGAGAGGCAATCAATTCCAATTCCGTTGCGTCCCTGCTCTTTACCGGAACTATGAATATAACGCCCATCTCCTAGATACAAACCTACATGGGTTGTTCTATCATTAACGCCAAAAAAAATTAAATCGCCTGGTTGTAGAGAAGCGAAATTTTGCGTCTCTACAAAAGCCTCTTGTTGATAGGAATCTCTGGGCAACCAAATCCCTACTGAGCCAAAAGCTGCCTGCATCAGCCCAGAACAATCATAGTTAGGGCCGAGTGTACCACCCCACAGGTAATAATTAGGCTGTTGCATTGCTGCTAGGGTAAAGGCAATTACTTTGTGTAAGCGGTTTTGGATTTCTGCCCTGGAGAGTGCGATCGCTTGATAAGGCGTTTTCGCCTGCTCAATTTTGCTCTTGTCTTCAATCGCTAACCAGGCTGTATAGTCATCCTCACACAGGCACACCTCCAAAGCTGTATCCTGCATCGACGAAACCCGCAAGTGACGCCCAGATGCTGCCTGAGTTGCCAAACGAGTACAGTTGGGGGAATCATAGAGATTCAGATTAACTTGGCAACGATACTCACACAATTGGTCAATGGTCATTAGTCAGTGCGACCTCTCTTGGTGGTAAAAACTAATCAACACTGACATTTAACATCTGACAAATGACATTTTTTCAAAAAAACGAACAATTAGAAAAACTGGGCGATCGCATCTTAGAAACCGCCTGGGCAGAATTTCCCAGTTTAGCGCGCAACCAAATCGCCCTTACCTGGATAGTTTACGATCCCCCTGTGCCAGTAAATACTGGTGGTGCGCTTAGTGCAGCGGAATTTTGGAAATACCCAGTGCGAGGCTTTAGCTATCGTGGTGTCGAGCGAATTTACTCAGCCAGCATCGTGAAGCTGTTCTATCTTGTCGCCGTACAAGAATGGCTGGAAACAGGGATGATCCAAACTTCAACCGAGTTAGAACGAGCCATCCGCGACATGATAATTGATTCCAGCAACGATGCCACCAGTTTAGTTCTGGATGTATTGACTGGGACAACTAGCGGGCCACAGTTACCGCCTGGGCCATTTGAAACCTGGAAGCAGCAGCGTAACATTGTCAATCGTTACTTTCAATCCCTCGGTTGGACAGAGATGGAAACCATCAATGTCAATCAAAAAACGTGGGGTGATGGCCCGTATGGGCGAGAACGGGCATTTGTGGGGGAGATGATGGAGAATCGCAATATGGTGACAACGAATGCCACCGCGAGGCTGCTGCACAGCATTGTCGGTGGTGTTGCGGTTGAGAGTGCGCGATCGCAAGCAATGATGAGCCTGATGAAACGCAGTCTCAAACTAGAAGACGATGAAACCTCCAACGAAGAAAATCAGGTTCGCGGTTTCTTAGGTGCCGGACTTCCCCAAAAAGCCCAATTGTGGTCTAAAGCTGGTTGGACTTCAAGTGTGCGTCACGATGCTGCCTACATTGAGATACCAGGCTTGCAACCTTTTGTGCTAGTTGCCTTTACCGAAGGCAAAACTAACAGCCAAAACAAAGCGATTCTGCCTTTCCTCTCCCAGCAATTCGTCACCGCAATGGGCAGTCTTTCTCCCAACGGTGAAGCCTGAAGCCTAAATTATTCTCCCCAATCCCCAATTCCCAATTCCCAATTCCCAATCTCCAATCCCCAATCCCCAGCCAAGTTTATTCCCTGGTAGGTAGCGAAAATTTGGAAAATTTTCTAAATTAACGTCATGGAATTATAATTTCCGTGAGAATAAGCAGTAAAGTTGGGCTTTGGTAAGTTTTTTAGTAAATTTTGGAGGAGTGTCCGTGAATACTAATTTTTTCAAGCAGGTTTCTTTCCTATTGGGCCTGACAGCTCTATGTGTCTTAGGTGGTGGGTTGTCAGCGCAAGCTGAGACACCTGATGCCATCACGGACATGGAGACTGCTGTCACCGTGGATTCAGAACCTGTAGCTGTGGAAGCACCGACAGACCCAGCAGCGATACCCCTAACAGAAAGCAACCCAGCCCTTGCAGCTTTAGGTGTCCAAATCGCTACCGAATCAACTGCTTCAGTTTTGCCACAAGACAGCAGCCAAGAGAAAGTTATCAATGAGAATGCAGATGCAACTGCTGTGCCTTCGATGCGCGATCGCTCGGCGGCAAATGCAACCGGAACAGCTGCCGACCTGGTGGCAAATAAACCATTTCCAGACGCAAGCACCTCTGCCGCTGCTCTAACACAGCCTCAACAGACAAGTTCGGAAACGCGATCGCAAAACAAAGTTGCACAAACAGACATCGAACTCGGTCGCGCTACCCGTTCCGGTCGTAGTTACATCGGAGCTGGAGTTAATATCGGTTTTGGCGGTGATACCGCATTGGGTGATGGTAGCTTCGCGATAATTAGCAAAATCGGTCTTAGCAATACTCTGTCAGTACGTCCCTCGGTGTTAATCGGTGACGATGCCACCTTTTTGATTCCCGTCACTTACGACTTTAACATCCGGCAAACAGACCCATTTGAAACCCTCAGATTCGCCCCTTACGTTGGTGGCGGCGTGACCATTTCTACAGGTGATGACAGCACTATTGGTTTCCTGGCTACTGGTGGTGTCGATGTTCCCTTGTCACGGGAATTTACAGCAACAGCGGCTTTAAATGTTGGTTTTCAAGATGATGAAATACCCGTAGGGCTAATGGTTGGTGTTGGTTACACCTTCTCCGGCTTCTAAAAAAAGTAAAAGGTAAAAGGCAAAAAAAAGAATTTCTTAATTTTGTCTTTTACCTTGTTACTCCTTCTATTGAGGGCTAACTTTACCCGTTACGTCTACTTTTCCATCCGGTTCTACCTTCCAGACATCGTAATTACCAACTACATCGCCGTTGGCATCGATATCCACGTTGCTGCTGGCTCCCTGGTAGTTAATATCTTCTCCCTTCCGCACTAACTCCATAGCTTTGCAGACATCAGTTACTTCTGTGCCTGGGGCGTTAGCAACATCGCGAATCTTGCTTTTAATGCCTTCGCCAGTGTTCGACTTAGCGGCTTCTGCGGCGAGTACCATCAAAGCTGCGGCATCCCAACCGTGGGGAACATAGGCACTTAGTTCCTTTCCGGTCTTGTCTTTCCATAGCTTGGTGAACTCAGCTAAAGCTGGGCCATTGGCACCAGGAACCGTCCCAATTGCTCCATCCAAAATAAACTTACCGTCACTGCTTTTACCCACTTGTTCGGGAAACTCTTCGGAATAGACACCATCGGTGAGCATCACCGTTACGTCCTTACTTAAACCTTGCTCGTAGGCAGACTTCAAGAACAAACTACCAGTTTCGGCGTAGAGAACAGCTGCCACAGCGTCAGGCTTGTCATTAAAAGCTGCTGCGGCTTCACTTTCAAATGTGGCAGCTTTGGGGTCGTAGCGAGTTGGCTTGCCTTCGTTGACAACCGTTCCACCGAGTTTTTTGAAGGCTTGCACAAATTCTTTCTCAAAGCCAACACCATAATCGTTGTTGATGACTACAGTGGCAACGCGCTTAAAGCCTCTCTCGCTGGCTAGTTTTGCCAAAGCCTGCGCCTGATAGGTATCGGGGGGAGCAGTCCGCGCCCAAAAGCCGTTATATTCTCCTGTTTTGGCTCGTTCTGTAAATACAGGACTGGTGCTGCCTGGAGAAATAAACATTACTTTGTTGCGTACGGCTATAGGCAGGGCGGCAGTAGAGACGCTGCTGGCAAAGGAACCAACGACACCAGCAACTCTGTCTACTTGCGCCAGCTTAGTCATTGCTGCTGCGCCAGCATTAGGATCGGTTTGGTCATCTTCAGGAATAAATGCCACTGGTTCGCCGTTGACACCACCGCACTGGTTTACAGTGTCTACTAACAAGCGGACGGCATCCGGTAAGGGTTGTCCAACTGAGGATAGATCGCCTGTTGTCGGCAGCAGCGATCCAATTTTGAGTCCTTTGGCGTTGGTGGCTGGGGCAGAAGCGGTTGTTGTCTCGGTAGGGCTACTCGTTTGTGGGTTACTGCTGCTTTGGGTAGTATTCTCACAAGCAGCGGTAAATAAACCTGTAGCTAATGTGGTAATGAACAAAGCGATCGCCCGACCAGGTTTGATCCGTGAAGCTGTTGCTGATTTATCCATTTGTTTGCTCAACTCTTCCACAGTCCGCAAGGGAAATTAAATATTTTATTTATCTTAAGTTACTCACTATATCCGCAATATATCCGCAACGCTGCAATCCTTGAACATCGCAAGGAGCTGACCGGGGTTATATATTCAAAAACGGAGAGGGAGGGATTCGAACCCTCGGTACGGAGTTACCAACCGTACAACAGATTAGCAATCTGTCGCTTTCGACCACTCAGCCACCTCTCCAGGGTGACAATTATACATAATAGCAGGTTTTGATAAATTGCAACCGTTGGCTTCCAAGTTTTTTTTTTGCTTTTTTAAAGAAATAAACTAAAATTTTAGGTATAGGGGCGGTACCAATATGGACTTGACGAGTTAAATAATAGAGTTCTAGCAAGGAAATCGTCATTTACTCAGCCCCAGAAACAAAAGCATTGAGTGCGATCGCGTTAACGCATACGCTTCGCGATCGCACTCAAGAATCTATTCCCTTTGATAGAAAATTTTTACTCCTTTGGAAAGAGTCCAAAATAGTCAACTGTACCTATCCCTACTTCCCAGGTAGTAAGTGAGTAGGCTGGCAGATTACCCCCAGTAGTTGATGTTGAACATCAGGTTAAGGTTATATCCTAAGAATCAATAGCTCATGAAGATTCTTTAAGATTCGGTGAGCTGAAGTAAGATAACAGTAAAATATCAAACTCAAAATTTCAGTGGGCTAACGAGGCAGCTGAGTAGAATATCAACCTACGCCCTAAACATCGTTGAGTTTCAACACCAACAAAACATATGCTATCCACGATAAAACAACACATTGCTCTAATCTCAGTCCACGGAGATCCAGCAATTGAAATTGGCAAGGAAGAAGCAGGCGGACAAAACGTTTATGTAAGGCAGGTGGGTGAGGCACTAGCTAAACAAGGGTGGCAGGTGGATATGTTTACCCGCAAAGTGAGTCCAGAGCAACCCACGATTGTAGAGCATAGTGCCAATTGCCGAACGATTCGCTTAAGCGCAGGGCCTGAACAATTTGTGCCGAGAGACAATCTGTTCGAGTATTTGCCAACGTTTGTTGAACAACTGCTAAAATTTCAGCAGCAAGAAGGTATTGAATATTCTGTAGTACACACTAATTATTGGCTCTCTTCTTGGGTAGGAATGGAGCTAAAGAAAATCCAACCGATCCAGTTAGTTCATACATACCACTCGTTGGGAGCAGTTAAGTATAAGTCGGTTTCGACCATTCCTCTAATTGCCACTACTCGATTAGAAGTAGAGAAGAAGGTATTAGAGAAAGCGGATCGAATTGTAGCAACAAGCCCGCAGGAAAAAGAACATATGCGATCGCTTGTTTCTACAAAAGGCAGCATCGACATCATCCCCTGTGGCACCGATATCCGCAAGTTTGGTTCAGTTAGCCGCGAAGCCGCAAGAGAGAAACTAGGAATCGACCCGAACGCTAAAGTCGTGTTTTATGTGGGTCGATTTGATCGTCGTAAAGGGATTGAAACCGTGGTTCGCGCCGTTGCTAAGTCCCAGATGCGCGACCAAAACGTGAAGCTAGTTATCGGTGGCGGATCTCGTCCAGGCCAAAGTGATGGCATCGAACGCGATCGCATTGAAAAAATTGTAGGCGAAGTGGGATTGCGAGACATCACCACCTTCCCCGGACGGCTGGGTGACGATACCCTCCCCAGTTACTACGCCGCTGCCGATGTCTGCGTCGTCCCCAGTCACTACGAACCCTTCGGTTTAGTAGCAATTGAAGCGATGGCTTCCGAAACCCCCGTAGTCGCCAGCGATGTCGGTGGACTCCAGTACACCGTCGTACCCGAAGAAACTGGGTTACTGGCTCCTCCCAAGGATGATGCAGCTTTTGCCGTCGCCATTGACCGCATTCTGGCTGATCCAGAATGGGCTAAAGAACTGGGTAAGAAAGCCAGAGTCCGGGTAGAGAAGCAGTTCAGCTGGGATGGCGTGGCATCGCAACTGGGTGAACTCTACACTCATTTATTAGAAGAACCAGCACAAGAGCTGAGTTCAGTTAGTGCCTAAAATTAGCTTTGGCGAACCTGTTTCTCGCTACTGTAGGTACGCTGACCTACGGTAACGAGGATAAAACAGCTATAAAAAACCCTACAAACCTCCTCGCTGTACTCAGCCTTGGAGGTTTTTTCACATTCAGCTTATTAACTGAGAAAATTTAAGCCTATTTGCATACGTGTATAACTTGGGGCTAGATACAAAATAGTAGTCATAATTAAATGATCTACCATAACCTTAAATAAGTGTGTAAAACCCAAGTGTGAAAAGGCTTTTTCAAAGAATATTGGATTTTATTGATGAATGTATTCAAGCTCTTTACATTCATTTTTCAAGAACAAGGCATCGCCAGTCAATTCCTAAAAGACGCGAACCAAACCTTACAAATGATCCCATACGGGAGCAAACCCCGCCTACTAAAGCAGTCAGTAAAAGCCCTCCAGTGCCTCCCAACGAGGAAGAAAGGCTAAAAGAGCTGAATCAGTACAAAGTTATCGATACTCCCCCGGAACAGGCATTCGACGATCTAACTGCTTTGGCAGCCCATATTTGCGGCACTCCTATTGCCTTAATCAGTTTGGTGGATGCTCATAGACAGTGGTTCAAGTCAAAAATCGGCGTGGAAGCAACCGAAACCCCCAGAGAGATTGCTTTCTGCGCCCATGCTATATCCAAACCGGATGAAATGCTGGTTGTGCCAGATGCCTTAGAAGATGAGCGATTTGCCAATAATCCGTTGGTGACACATGGCCCCGATATCCGGTTTTATGCCGGAACACCCCTAGTAACAGCCAATGGCTTTGGAATCGGTACTCTGTGCGTGCTTGACCGGGTTCCCCGCAATCTAACGCCAGCACAACTGGATGCGCTGCAAAGATTAGGTCGTCAAGCGATCGCGCAACTGGATCTACGGATTAATGTAACTAAGTTAGAACGTAACATCACTAAGAGTCAGCGAGTAGAAGAGGCACTGCGCCAGACTAATAAGCGTCTGTTACAAACTTTAAAAACATTACGCCAAACTCAAGCTCAACTGATTCAGAGTGAAAAAATGTCAAGCTTGGGTCAACTGGTTGCTGGTGTGGCCCATGAGATTAACAATCCCGTCACCTTCATCCACGGCAATCTGCCCTATGTTAATGACTACGTTAGCGATCTCCTCGATTTGTTATCTCTCTACCAACAGCGGTATCCCGATCCGGATTTAGATATCCAAGAAAAAGCAGAAGCGATTGACTTGGACTTTATCACGCAAGATTTGCCTAAAACCCTGTCTTCTATGAAAGTGGGTACCGACCGTATCCATCAAATCGTTAAGTCGCTACGCAGCTTCTCCCGGTTGGATGAGGCAAAAAAGAAACGTGTTGACATCCATGAAGGTATCAACAGTACGCTATTAATCTTACAGCATCGACTCAAAGCCACAGGAGTTAATCCCGGCATTGTAGTAATCAAAGAGTACGGCATCGTTCCACCCGTTGAATGCTACCCTGGCCCCCTGAACCAGGTGTTTATGAATATTTTGAGCAATGCTATTGATGCGCTGGTGGAGATGGAAACTGAGGAATGGGGACTCTTGACTGGGAAACAGAAGGATACAATTTCCTCTTCCCAATTCCCAATCACCAATCCCCAGTCAAAAACCCCTACAATTCGCATTCGCACCGAGGTGGTAGAAAATTCTGTTTTAATCAGCATTGCTGATAATGGTTCTGGGATATCGGAAGCGATCCGAGAACAGATATTCGATCCGTTTTTTACCACAAAACCTGTAGGCAAGGGGACGGGAATAGGATTATCAATTAGCTATCAAATTGTGGTCGAGAAGCATAAAGGAGCCTTAAAGTGTCTGTCTGAACCAGGGAAAGGGACAGAATTTTTGATTGAGATTCCGATTCAAGGAAGCAAGGAAGCAGAAAGCGATCGCTCTTAGCTTATACTGGCGAGTCAGTCCGTAGTGCTTCTTTAACCAGTTGTTGCACTTCCGAACGCACATGATCGTAAGCTTCCGTACTACACCAAGGACGTAGATATAAAACTGTCCCTGTTGCTGAGATTGAGGAAACGTGACAAGTCGGTTTTGGTTCATCCAAGATTAAGGGATGGGGTTGAACTAGGGATAAAAGTAGAGTTATCGTGGGTTCAATCGGGCGCTCGCCTATATCAATTTCCAAATCCACTCGTCGCTTACCTAGTGCTGAGGTATTTTTGAGATTTCCACTAAATAATTGACCATTTGGCACCGTAATCACCACGTTATCTCGCGTTATCAGCGTAGTAGAGAAAGTCCCAATAGCATCTACCACACCAGCAACCCCTGCACCTTCAATAAAATCTCCTACCTCAAATGGGCGCGTACTAATTAGCATCACACCCGCAGCAAAGTGGGATAGGGTATTCTGCAACGCCAAACCCACTGCTAAACCAGCAGCCCCCAGCACCGCAACGACGCTGGTTGTCTGAATTCCCAACTTATTGAGAACTGCCACAATTCCGACCACCAGCGTAAAAATCTCCGCTACCTGAACCAGAAACTTGCGTAGAGTTGGTTCTGTGCGACTGAGTGTTTTGCGGGTAAGACCACCTATCCAACCTACGGCTAATCGTGTGAGCAGCAGAATCCCAGCCGCCCAGAGAAGGTTCTGTAAAATCTTAAAGTACGTTTGATTAACCAGGTAGTTCCATAACTGCGATGCAGTCTCAACAGAAAAATTTTCCATTCTCAATCGTTTTTATACTTCCAATCAATATATCTTTTTTTATCTACCCCACAATCAGCGCAGCGGTAATGTGCGATCGCAGTCCTAAATAATTGGTGAAGGCGAGATACCCGACTTCTTTAAGAAGTCGGGTATCTGAAGGGCTAGTAATCTGAAAACTCAAATAGGATTGCTATAAAAAGATTGGGATTTGTTATAGAAGGATACGTCAAGGAATATTTATTCAGGGTGAATGGCAAGATCGCATTTTAACAAGTTTAAGGAATAAAAATTGGCAAGTAAAATAATTCTATCCCCGATAGCCTGCGGCTAAATACAGTTTGTCCAGCCCATTTGCTTTGCCCAAACCCAAAGGGGCTTTGAGAACACCCCTTTTTTAAGACTAGGGGGAAATACTCGTAAAATAATAAAGCGAAGCGCCTCAAAGATGCTTCGCTTAAAATGACATTTTTGAGTGCTTAGATTAGTTGAAGCATTCCGGAGTCATGAAGTCTGCGCGAACCCAACCACGAGCGCCACTTTTGGGAAACCCAACTCTGTACCAAGAAGACCCTTGGCGATTCTCCACGACTGCTAAATCTTGAGGGGTACCACCGGACTCTCGTAATATGTGAACGCGATCGCCCACAAGCCCATAGCCTTTCTGCTGATAGTTCGTGCCAGGGCCGGAACGCAAATTAATCCGCGCCCCCGGAGTTGCACCGGTCAGCGTTGCCATGCAATAAGACATTTCACGCTGAGGAATTTTTGACTGTGCAGAAGCAGGTGCTGCTGACAGCATCAAAGTAGCCACAAGCCCAGTGAAGGCAACTACTTGAGTATTGACTAAAACATTCTTAACTGTTCTCATATTTTCCCCGAACTAACTATTTAAGACTTTGGGTAGATTGTCCAATGTGCAGCTATGTTCTACTCCAATAGAGCTAGGGCATTTTCCAGAAATTTAATCTGTGAGATGTGCGATCGCTCTAAGGTGGAGCCGTGAAATTTATTTCACAGCTCAAAGCTTCAACCCGTTTGAACGGGTTGAAAGCCATATACAGCAAGCTTTTCAGTCCGTTTTAACGGACTTAAGCTTTTAGCCGGAACTTTAGAGCCGTGAAATAAATTTCACAGCTCAAAGCTCAAACCCGTTGAAACGGGTTAAAACCGATATACAGCAAGCATTTTAGTCCGTTTTAACGGACTTTAGCTTTCAGCCGGAACTTTAGTTCACGGCTTGAGCGCAGGGCAAAAGTTAATTGCCATTCCTCTCAAGTGGGACTACGAAAGCTGCTATCTAACAGGGATAGAAAAGTTAAGATGATGCAGCTTGATCTGAAATTTCCAGTGCGCCCACTGCTATGCGAGGCAAACGGTGTTTGAAGCCGCAGAGAATTTCCCAGGAAATTGTGCCTAAAGTCGCCGCCCAGTCGTCGGCAGAAATTTGGAATTCTCCCTGTTGCCCCAGTAGGGTGACAACTTCGCCAGTTTGCAAGTCGGGAATAGCGCTGACATCCAGCATCAACTGATCCATCGTAATTGCCCCCACTTGCGGCACTAGCTGACCTCGGATCAAAACTTGCATTTTGTTGGAGAGGTTGCGGGGAATACCATCGGCGTAGCCAATGCCAACAACGGCGAGGCGCATATTCTCACTGGCGATAAATTGATAACCGTAGCTGACACCAGTACCTGATGCAATATCTTTTACTTGGGTTATACGCGCTTTTACCTGCATGACAGGCTTGAGGTTAATGGCTGGCTTTAGATGCGGCGCTGGGTAAAGCCCGTAGGTAGCTAAACCGACTCGCACCATGTCGTAGTGTAAGGAGCGGTCAGTTAAGGCGGCGGCGGAATTTGCTAAGTGTAGTTTCGGCCCTTTAATACCAGTGGCTTCGATGAAGGCGATCGCTTCCTCAAACCGTTCGTGCTGCTGTCTCATCACCGTCGGGTCTGGACTGTCAGCGGTTGCAAAGTGGGAATATATACTGGCAATTTTTAGATGCGGCAACCGTTGCACTAGCTGGACAAACTCAGCAGCTTGCTGCCAGATGGTGCCAAGCCGTGACATTCCGGTATCTAATTTTACATGAACTGACAAAGAATGATTTTCAATGCCCAGTGTCTCAGAAAACACCAAAGCTTGCTGTGGCGTACACAAAGTAGGTTGCAAATTCCAGTGGGCGATCGCTTGTACTTGTTCGGGAGTATTACTCGCGCCCAAAATCAAAATCGGTGCTTCAATCCCAGCTTCTCGCAGTTGAATCCCCTCTGGAATCGTAGCGACACCCAGCCAACTAGCACCCGCTTCACAAACCGTTTGGGCAACAGTTATGGCACCATGACCGTAAGCATCAGCCTTCACCACCGCCATTAGTTCCGTCTGCGGCGATAGAAAATGTCTCAATTGCCGCACATTATGAGTTAAAGCGGCTAAATCAATTTCTACCCAAGCGCGATCGCATAGCGGGGCGGATACCCTGTCGCGTAGCGTCTGTACACGATCGCCGCGCATGGCAGCATTTAGATACCCTTCGGGGGATATCTCTCTAGGAGTCTGCTCCCAACTCAGCATTTAAACTTACTCCTCACACACTCACTCACTCACACCAGTTTAATCTGCGTAGGTTGGGCAGGCACGCCCGGACGCAGTTTAAGATTAATAGATTTGCCAACCGTATCATCTAATACAAAGGAGGAATTAAATAACTGCGCCAAATAGGTTTAGTGTCTTTGTCGTTAGTTGTGGATTCGGGAATCAATAAACGCCAAGTTTTACCCTCAATTTGACTTTGCAGGTAAACATCAAAAGCGTTTTGCTTTTGAGTCACCTGACGGCTGGGGAATTCGAGGTTAAGGTTGTAGGTTCCCTGAAGGTGGTAAGTGGGTAACTTGTTAACTATCAAGGATTCCTGCTTCTTAATTCGCAGCTGACTAATTTGAACACTGGGGGTTTGCTGGTTCAACTGCTGACTTAGCTGTTTTTGAGTTTGACTGACTTGAAATGCGATCGCTTTCTCTATCAGTTGGCTATTTAGTAGCGGTGCAGCAACACCACAAGCTGTCAGCAATCCTACCAAAATCACCGTTAAAAATATCCGCACCATCGCTCTCTTACTTCTCCTCTGTTTCCTTGACATCTTGCACCCAATTTTTATAACCTTGCTCTTAGCCTCATCCCCCTGAACAGGGCGGCGCTTTTAAGCGATAGTATAAGCTTTGGGTGTCTTCAAGTTATAAATCTATGATGTCAAGAAAAAAAGACCTTGGCTTAGATGACCAGCTCTACAATTATCTGTTATCGGCTTCTTTGCGCGAATCAGAAATTTTGCGACAACTGCGACAAGAAACCGCCAATCATCCCCAAGCCAGAATGCAAATTTCACCAGAACAAGGTCAATTTATGGCGCTTTTGGTGCAGTTGCTGGGTGCTACGAAAACGCTAGAAGTGGGCGTATTTACTGGTTATAGCTCTTTGTGTGTTGCCCTTGCCCTTCCCCCGACTGGTAAAATTGTCGCTTGCGATGTCAGTGACGAGTACACTTCGGTAGCGCGGCGATATTGGCAGGCGGCTGGGGTGGCAGATAAAATTGAGCTGCGTATTGCACCAGCACTAGAGACGCTGGATCAATTGTTGGCAACTGGACAGGCGGAAACGTTTGATTTTGCCTTCATTGATGCTGATAAGGGGAATTATGACGGATATTATGAGCGATCGCTACAATTAATCCGTCGCGGTGGTCTAATTGCCATCGATAACGTTTTGTGGTCTGGACGAGTTGCTGATCTTCAAGTTCAAGATCAAAGCACTAAAAGCATTAGAGCTTTTAATGAAAAATTGCACGGCGATGAACGGGTTTCTCTGAGTCTTGTTCCAATTGCTGATGGTTTGACTTTAGCACTCAAGCGTTGATATAGCATTAGACAAGTCTTCATGAGATTTGCCCAAAAATTCTTCACTATTCTCTGCTGCGGTCTTTTTATTCGGCATAATAATAGCTAAACCGCTAAAACGCGCTCAACGGGCGAAGCTGAGGAGGATATTGTCCGGTTTTATTGCTGTTGGTTTTCTCAATCTGTTGAGAACTTAATTTAGGAATGTTGTTAGATGAAAGTTTCATTGCTTTCACCTCTGAAACTGGTAGAAATTATCCCTAATAACTCTTTTCAATCCAGCTCAACAGTTCTATTTCATTGCCAAAAGTGGCAGAGCGCCCCGTAGTAGGATTATAGGCTTCCCACCAAGTATTACCGAAGCGATCGCTTCGCTGCCAAACTTTCATTTCTGGCTCTTTGGTGAAGGTGGTAATCAAGAGCTGCCAAATTTTATTCAGTACCAAAGATAGTTTTGATTCTTTGACTGGCTGCTGGTATTGTTTGGCATAAATATCTTCCAGCTTTTGTCTGTCTAACTCACTGATGTAAGATTGCATAAAAAAGTACCTTATGGGAAATGGTAAATCGCTAAATTTATGATTCTGCTTTCATTAAATGTGGTATAGCCAACTTGTTTTATCTCCCAATTTGTAACGGATAATCCTACCTCAGCCTGGAAACATATTTCTTAGAGTGAATTAATGGCGCTGTAAGATCACCCATTCAAATCACCCAGTTGGGTGATGTTCGGTCACGAAATGAAACTTAAAATATCGGGCAAACAAACCAAGGCTGTTAGATTGCACAAACAAATTTAGCTGATAAATTAAATCTAACAATTGCTTATTTGACAAACAAAGTAATATTTGCATAGTTAGTATGAATAAAATTCATAGATGGAGGATGAAGACTTTTGGCAAAATTCATACATTACCTTCATAACGTCTTTCACCAACCTCGCCCTAAAAAGGACGAGGATTGACCGAACCAATTCGGACAACGCAAGTGGTGAATAGCTCCGAAGAGACTTGATTTGGTACAGACTTCCGAATGCTTCCCTAGTTCGGATTCACTCTAAGCCTGATTGGTTCAAGCGTTGGGCAAGCCAAGACATCTTAATCAAGTTGAGCGAAGGGACTTAAACTCACGCACAGGATTATCTCTTAAATGCGTATTCCAGTTGTCTCAGTCAATCATCAGCCACTCATGCCGACAAAACCAAGTCGAGCTAGAAAGTGGATTCGGGAAGGTAAAGCCGTTGGCAAGTTCAACGACTTAGGGCAGTTCTATGTTCAGTTAGTGAACAAGCCGAGCGGGGTCAAAACTCAGCCCATAGTTATTGGGATTGACCCTGGTAAACTTTATTCGGGCATTGGTGTCCAATCCTCTAAAGTCTCGTTGTTTACAGCTCATTTGGTTCTACCATTCCAGAAGGTAAAAGACCGGATGGAGCAACGCGCCATGATGCGACGGGGGCGACGGAGTAGGCGAATCAATCGCAAAGTTGCATTTTCTCAACGTGCTCATCGTCAGAAGCGATTTGACAATAGGAAAAGCTCTAAACTTCCTCCTTCGATTCGAGCGTCGAGGCAGTTAGAATTGCGAGTCGTTTCCGAACTGTGCAAAGTTCTACCTATCACTGGCATCGTTTACGAAATTGTAGAGGCGAAAGGCTCTAAATCATTCTCTCCGGTGATGGTCGGTCAAGTGCGATTCGTTGGTTAAAAATCAAACAGAACCCTCACAGGGTCTAGATTTGGGCAATTAACCGCAAGGGAAGATGACGGGGTAAAACCCAACAGAACCTTGACAACTTAACAGCCATGTTGGTGAGGGTCAGTATCCTAGAACCCCCAAGTCCAACCGCCCAGGTGCTGGGCTGAAAGCACACAAAGCGCCCTCTTGAAGGGTGTCCCTTACAAAGGAGACTAGCCATCAAATTTGTAGCGCAGGGGTGAAAGCCTACGGGCAAGCAAGAGCCTATGGGTAGGAATACGAAGCTACGTTTGAACCATCGTAACCATGTGTCCGAAAGGAAAGGTTATGGGCTGGCAATTTTGTCCTTGACCAGTTAGCACTCCAATTAAACCCGGTGGATAGTAGCGCCCTAAAGGACTCAAACAAATGGCTGTTAGGAACGAAGTAACCCTCTCGTATGCTCTCTTTGGAGGTCGATACCGAAGAGCAGGTGCTAACCGAATGCTACGGGATGGGAGGGATTGAGTCAGAAGCGAATGACCTGGGTAATACCAGGTATATGCCAACAGACTCACGGTGATTTGAAAGATAGAGAACACAGTAGCAATGAACAAGACTAAAACGCAGGAAAAACTGACGGTGGTATGGAACGCCATTGACTGGCGAAAGCTAGAAAAACGGGTGTTCAAGTTGCAAAAACGTATCTATCAAGCCTCTCAGCGTGGCGATGTTCGTGCAGTTCGCAAACTCCAAAAGACCCTGATGAGGTCTTGGTCTGCCAAATGCTTGGCTGTCCGTCGAGTAACGCAGGATAACACTGGCAAAAAGACAGCCGGGGTAGATGGTATCAAAAGTCTCGCACCAACCCAGCGACTTGAGTTAGTTAATAACCTGAAACTATCCCGAAAAGCTAGCCCAGTAAGGCGGGTGAATATACCCAAGCCTGGAACTTCTGAGAAGAGGGGACTAGGGATTCCAACGATGACAGATCGTGCTTCACAAGCATTGGTAAAACAAACATTAGAACCAGAATGGGAAGCTCGTTTCGAGCAAAACTCGTATGGTTTCAGACCCGGACGCTCATGCCATGATGCGATTGAAGCAATATTCATAGCGATTAACCAGAAAGCCAAATACGTGCTTGATGCGGATATCGCCAAATGCTTCGACAAAATCAACCATGAAGCACTGCTCAACAAATTAAATACATTCCCCACTATCCGCCGTCAAATACGTGCATGGTTAAAAGCGGGGGTGATGGACGGCTCCAAGCTGTTCCCGACATCTGAGGGTACGCCACAAGGTGGGGTGATTTCCCCCCTACTGGCAAACATAGCCCTTCACGGCATGGAAAATCGAATCAACCAAGCCTTCCCTACAATGGTCAAACAATCTAGGGAGACTTGGTTTCACAAAAAGGGAGAAACATTCCGTACTCCCAATATCATTCGATACGCCGATGATTTCGTGGTTCTTCACGAAAATCTAGCCGTTGTCCAAGGATGTCAGCAGATAATTGCCGAGTGGCTAAATGGCATGGGATTGGAATTAAAGCCATCAAAAACCCACATATCCCATACTCTCACGGAGTACGAAGGAAACACGGGTTTCGATTTCCTGGGGTTTAATATTCGCCAGTACCCAATAAGTATAAAACGGTCTGGGAAAAGCTCAAAAGGCGAACCTCTGGGCTTTAAAACACTCATCAAGCCAAGCCAGAAAGCGATAAAACGTCATGTAGAGGAAATAGGCAACATCATCAAAGCCCATAAATCAAAGCCCCAAGAGGCTCTTATCGGGAAACTCAATCCGATAATACAAGGGTGGGCAAACTACAACTCTACACAAGTCAGTAAAGAAACGTTTTCAACGATAGACCACATAGTCTATCAACAGCTTTTGGTTTGGGCTAAATATACCCACAGCGGTACACCGCATAAAGAAATCATCCGTAAATGCTGGATGACGGTGGGAAACAATAACTGGGTATTCGCAGCCAGGGACGAGCAAGGAAACCTCGTTCGGCTACGCGCTCATGCCAAGACTCCTATAGTCAGACATGGGAAGGTTAAAGGCGAAGCTAGTCCATATGACGGCAACCTAGTTTACTGGTCAACTAGAAGGGGTAAACACCCAGAATGTCCTGGGAGAGTCGCCGAACTCCTCAAGGCTCAACAAGGGAAATGTAATAGATGCGGATTGCACTTCAGAGAAGACGATTTGCTCGAAATCGACCATAAACTCCCCACCTCACAAGGTGGGAAGGACGTAAAGAGCAACCGTCAACTACTACACAGACATTGCCACGACCAAAAAACTGCTATGGATGCCTTGAGGCAAAACAGGCAGTCGGCACATGAAGAGTTAGCGAGGTATTTGGATGATAACCCGTTCTAACTGCCTAACCCTAACCAAGGGAAGAGGTGCCCATGACAAGGGTCAAGTCACTGAGGAGCCGTGTGACGGGAAACTGTCACGCACGGTTTTGAAAGGGAGACGAGGGGTAGCAATATCCCTCGCCGACCCAAACAAATGGGCGCTGACTCAACTAGCCGAATTTGCTCCAGTTGAGAGTCGTAAAGGCTGGGAAACTTCCCAGCTACGAACACAGCTAGGCTTGCAGAAACAGAAGCACCGAAAAGGTGACGCAATTCCCGCAACTCATGCAGTAGACGGGATTGCACTAGCTTGCTCTGCTTTCATTGAGTACGAATCTTTCCACTGTGCCAAAACTCACGGGCATCAATGGACAGGTGAAGTATCAGTAACGGTTGCCCCCTTTAAGGTGATTCGTCGTCCTCCAATTTCGCGTCGCCAGCTTCATTTGATGGTTCCAGGTAAAGGCGGGATTCGTCGGAAGTACGGCGGGTCTACAACTCGCCACGGCGTTCGTAAAGGTGATTTAGTCAGCTCCCCGAAAGGAATTGGTTACGTCAGTGGCGACACCGAAAAACAGATATCTGTAAGCAACGCTAACTGGAAACGGTTAGGACAAATATCTTCTAGCAAAGTGCAATTGATTCGTCGTTCAAACGGGTTGATTGTGGCTTGATAGTTCTTGTAAAGCCGTCCTGTGCTTCGCGGTCATGACGGGGTTTCTCCCATTTTTATGATGAATGAAATCAATAGCAGTCGGATAAAGCTTTCCCAACTGCGTGCGTTGGTTACAGTCGCAGAGTATGGCAATTTCAGCGAAGCCGCGCTGCATTTAGAACTTTCGCAGTCAGCAATCAGTCATGCGATCGCTACCCTAGAGGAAGAATTAGGGGTAATTTTGCTCTATCGCGGTCGTCACGGCGCTCATCTCACATCCGTAGGGGAACGAGTCATCGATCATGCGCGAAGCGTGCTGCAACTGCTAGGAGCAATAGAGAAAGAAGCCAATTTAGAAAAAGGCTTGCATGGGGGGAGTGTCCGAATTGCTTGTTTTCGCAGCGTAGCAACTCACATCTTGCCAGCTGCGATCGCTCGATTTCGCGATCGCTACCCAAAAATTGCCGTCAGCATCATCGAACATTCTGATTATCTGGGTGCAGAACAAGCTTTGCGCGACGGTCATGCTGATATTGGCTTCACAGCTTTACCCGGTGGTGATGAATTTGAAGGCTGGGAAATTTTGCGGGATGAGTATATTGTTGTACTCCCTCCGACTCCTAAACTAGAGACTGATAAAATTACGTGGGAGCAGTTGGCAACTTACCCGTTAATCTTGGCTTACGGCAATGCCTGCTACGCTTTGCTTCGGCAACATTTGGTAAATTTAAACTTTCGTGTAAATCCTGCTTATGAAGTTAAGCAAGATTCGACAACGGTTGGTATGGTTTTACAAGGTTTAGGAGCAGCTATTCTTCCTCGTCTTGCTGCCGAACCATTACCGCCAGAAGTGCAGGTTTACAGTTTACCAGTTCCTTTAGAGAGAGTAATTAGAGTGGCGGTGCTGGCGAATTCTCTTCAAAGTCCGGCTGTGTTCGCATTTCTCGACACTCTTAGAGGTGTGGATGAATGCACTTTAAAAGCAGCAGTTTAAAGAATGCGATCGCTAGTTTGATGTATTTCGTTTCTGTATCATCCACGCCATCAAGCAGGTTTGAAAATGGCTTTTGAACGTTTACGCGGGTAGGATTGTCTGAGAATTTCCCCCAATACAAGCTGCGACGAGGATATCTGGCTCTTGTCTTGTTACTCTGTAAAATGCGATCGCTCCCTCTAGTTGGCTTTAACAGCTAAATTCTCATTAATAATTGTTTTGTTTTATACAGGTTAGCGCTCTTCCTAAAGAGCCATCTTTACTGAAAATTTATAAATATAATAAAAATTACGTTTATCTATGACTTTTATAAGCTAAGTATTAGATATAAATAAAATCTAAAA
This sequence comes from Trichocoleus sp. FACHB-90, assembly GCF_014695505.1. Lineage (NCBI taxonomy): Bacteria > Bacillati > Cyanobacteriota > Cyanophyceae > Leptolyngbyales > Trichocoleusaceae > Trichocoleus > Trichocoleus sp. FACHB-90. The sequence continues at coordinate 134,084 of NZ_JACJOK010000020.1, read as the reverse complement.
TTATGGAATTTGAGAAATTCTGTACTTTAGGGTGAGTTTATTTACACTCACCTATTTAAATGTATAGAATAAGGAGTAAATATGAATAGCGACTTGAGGGCTAGACATAGAGAACTAAGAACCATTTATGAAACGTTGGTGATTGAATATGAAATAAGGAAAACTATGCATCAGCAGGTAATAAAGAAATCTAAATACTTAAGGAGTATCAATAGTCAGTTGAGAATTACAAGTTACCATATAAAACGTGACATAGAGTTAACAAAAATTAAAAAAGACGCAGGTATAACCCTTTAGGGTTATACCTGCGTCTTGCTTAACAGCCTTCTTACTGCAAGCTGAACAGCAAACCCACGCCACCTAATGCAATTAAAACGCCTAAAATAGCTCTGGAACTGGGTTCATTTCAGCACGAACGCCGCAAATGTAGTATATTAGTAGTATTGTAAACTGATAGCTTCCGCTGGAGCTTACCAGCGACTTGAGTGTTATGACAGCACATTCTTTGCACTATCGAGCAACATCCGGTATCCAGGGAGAGATTTATTATTATCCACAAGCGGATGAAACTGTTAAAGATACTATTGAAATATTTAAGAATAGAAACCATAAGATTGAAATGCTTACAACTCCTAAAGAAGGAAAGCTGCTAATTCATGCGTTGATTTTAGAAATTTTAAATCATCAAATTTTAATTAACAAAAATGAGGATCAGCTATATGAATATTCCGAAACTGAAATATTTCATTGCTTCAATGTTATTAAGTTTATTTCTAAAGCCTATTCAGCTACTATAAACAAGCCTAGCAATATAGAATATAACGGAAAAATCCAGACCAGAGTGGAATTTGCATGCGGCTTATCTTTTGAATGCAATATTGTACCTTCCATTAGTAGTTCTACGTGTAAATCTTTAAATTATCCCGTCAATAATAATCTAAATGAATACATTAAAAGATATATGCTTATTGCTCAATTTTCTGATATGCCTTTGCAACTTGGAAGTTTGTATGGGTTAGTCGAGTTTATGGCATATAGAGAAGGATTGAAAACAAAGGAGTTTCTAGAAAAAATGATGATTGAGTTTGTAGATAAAACAAGAAAAGATTTAAAAGAGCCTATAAAAACTCAACGTATACAACAGCAATATGCTCAAATTAGGTGTGTTCGCAACCTAGTCAGTCATGGTGTATGCAATATAGGAGATACTGTAACAACTCTTAATGAGGTACTTGGCACAAAAAAAACTTCACATGAGTTTGACCGAAATAATAAAGAGCAGATGGAATTAGTTACAAAATGTTCTAACGAACTTTTGGGTATCTTGAAAAACTATATTAATAGTCAAATTTACAAAAATGTATAGAAACTTATAAGTGTATTAAGACGATCGCTCATTCACTCCTTTTTTAAGAAAGTAACGATCACTTCCCAGCCAAACCCTTATCCTACCGGAGGCTAAATAGCAAACCCACGCCACCTAATGCAATTAAAACGCCTAAAATAGCTCTGGAACTGACCGTTTCACCCATCAAAATTACCAGGGGTAAAACAAACAAAGGGCTTGTGGAAGTGAGAGTTTGAGCAATGCCCACGGGTGCGAATTTCAGAGAAGTTTGTTGTAACCAGATGCCGAGGTAAGTGCTGAAAAAGGAAGTCAAAGCGATCGCTCCCAAGACTTGCCAAGATTGTAAAATCTTCAACGTCGAGACACTTCCGGCAGTCTTCTGCTGCTTACCTTTGAGCAACAACCACAGCACCAATACCAGCACCCCAGCTCCCAACCGCACCAGGGTACTCCACAAAGGGCTGATACTCGACTGCGCCAGCGCTGCACGGGAGAGGACTGCGCCATTTGCCTGTGAGACTGCTGCAAGCATTCCCCAACTGATACCGCGCACAGTCAGATGCGTGGTGTTGGCGGTGGAATTGGGCAAGCGTTCCGTCACCACCCAAGCAACGCCTAAAATCGTCAATAAAATACCGCACCAGGAAGCGCTGCTGAGCTTTTCTTGTAAAAAAATCAGGGCAAGCAGTGCTGCTAAGGGCGGTGCTAAGGTTTCTAATATTAAGGTGCGTCTAGGCCCCAAGTAGTTGATGGCGGCAAAATAAGCTGTATCTCCTACGCCAATTCCCAGTCCACCGCTGAGTAGCAGCAATGTCAGTGCAGTTGAGTTGATTTCAGGTAGCAGCTGACCGGAATAAAGTAGGGTGAGAATCAAAAGAGCGATCGCTACTATTCCCTTGAGGAAATTTAGTTCCAGTGGTGGAATTTGCCGACCCAAGCGACCATAAACTACGGATGCGATCGCCCACAAAAATGCGGCACCCAGCGCCGCCAGTTCTCCTTTAAAATTTGTAATCTCAATTAGAATATTTGCTAAAAATATCATTACAATCTCTGGCTTTGGTTAAATTAAATGTATATTTTACCTAAAGGTAGAGAACCTACTACCAGTATCGCACTCCTTTTGGCTGATACTTTTCTTAATTGCACATCAATAAAATTTACTTTAGTAGGATGCCAAGGATGTAACCAATGTGACCATACTATCTTCTAAGAATTGGTATGACTCACAAAGAGAGAACAAATTCAGGTGACGGCTATGAAATATACCTTTGAAATTTTAGGTGTTTCTCCCGTTTTATACTTCTTCAACCACCAACAGGAAATAATTCAAAAAGACCCCAGCATTGGGGTGGAATATTTGGGAACCCCTAAATGCACTCTTGACGCTTTTTTAGAATCAGTCGAGGTTGTTCCGCCTAAGCGAGGCTGGGATTTAGAAGAAGTTTTAAATACGGTAGTTGACTTCTGGGTGAACAATTCGGAAAATATCCAGTATTGGAACAAGCGGTTAAAGGATGCAGGAAGAGAGAATTTATTAGTTACCAGAGTCGCTGATTTTAATTCCTTAAAGGCTGAATTTGAATCTTTGTTTGGGGAAATATAGATGAACTAAGCTGCTTTACTTTCTAAGAGGATGTTTGAATTAGGTATGTAACTCTGAAATCTTAGAGGATGCCCCAAAAGTCATAGTCGAGACGCTTAGAGGGTGGAGATTCCCCTTGCATCCCCCTAAAAAGGGGGACTAAGACTTGATTCTCCCCCTTTTCTCTAGCGCCGCGGCGCTCTCTTCGCGGGGGCTAGGGGGATCAAGCTAAGTTTTGACACTTTTCTAAAGAATGATTGTAGGTTGAGTTTGTGGAAGCATCTGGGGGAAATTTCTTAGGGGGCAGACAATAAAATAGAATTTCTGCTAGGGCGCTAGGTTTTTGGACTCATCCCCCAACTTACGCGGGAGCGCAGTTTGCAGCGGATAACACTTGTCGCTATTCCCTGCCAAGCCGCTTCAGCCAGAATTAACCTGTAAGCATAAGCAAACAGCCATTACTAGCCAACGTATTCCTTTAATAATACAGATGTACTAAACTGGGTTTTACCCAGTCCAGAGGTAAAAGCAGAAATGCTAAAGTCTTTGGTCAAGCGATCGCAACCGAGTTCTCGTGGAATACTTTGGCTTTCTCTTTTGGGCAGGCGATTGCACTGCCCCTACGACTCAACACTATTGTGGTGGCAACAATGCAATAATTTGTTCCACAAACAGTTGATGATCGACAACTGGTTTAGAAATGTAGCTATCGGCACCGCTTTGCTTAAGGAAATTTTCCCGATCGCCCTCCATAGCGTGAGCCGTAACCAGGATAATAGGCAAATTAGCCGTTTGGGGATCAGCTTTCAACATTTGGGTAATTTTTATGCCATCAACCGACTTACCTTGGTAAACACTGTGTGCCAGGGATACATCCATCAAAATAATGTCAGCTTCTCCGGACTGGGCAATTTGCATTACCTCTTCCACATTTTCGGTATGCTTAACTGCCAAGCCACCTCGTTTGCTCAGAATCTTAGAAAAAACCCGAGCATTAATCGGATCGTCTTCTACAATCAGAACGGTTTTCATCGAGTTTTTCCTTTCTTTGGCGCTTGTTTGGAGAGTCGTGGTCATAACTGCGTTCCATCCTATTGTGAAAGGTTCTTTGTCACGTTGCCATTTGCTAAGCGATTTGTCATCAATCTCTAGATGCAAAAAAATTTTGTGTGTTCAGGAAATAGGAAATAAAACTCATGGCGAAACAATTGAACCTGCTGGCGACTGGACAGATCATCCCCACGCCTCTACACGCGGAGATGCAACGGTCATATCTTGAATATGCCATGAGTGTGATCGTCGGGCGTGCCTTACCCGATGTCCGCGATGGATTAAAGCCAGTTCATCGGCGTATTTTGTATGCCATGCACGAACTGGGATTGACTCCAGACCGCCCTTATCGGAAGTGTGCAAGGGTGGTGGGAGACGTTTTGGGCAAATACCACCCCCACGGCGACCAGTCGGTTTATGACGCTTTGGTGCGCCTGGTGCAAGATTTTTCCAGTCGCTATCCCCTACTAGCTGGTCATGGTAACTTTGGCTCGGTGGACAATGACCCACCAGCTGCTATGCGCTACACAGAGACGCGACTAGCGCCGATTGGCAATGAAGCGCTTTTGAGCGAAATTGGCGAGGCAACAGTTGACTTTATTGGCAACTTTGACAACTCCCAACAGGAACCAACTGTACTGCCAGCACAGTTGCCAATTTTGTTACTCAATGGTTGCGCTGGAATTGCCGTAGGTATGGCGACCAATGTGCCGCCGCACAACTTGGGTGAGGTGGTGGATGGTTTAATTGCCCTTATCGATCGCCCTGATTTATCGGACGAAAAGTTATGGGAGCTGGTTCCGGGGCCAGATTTCCCTACTGGGGGCGAAATAATTGGTACGGAGGGAATTAGAGAAGCTTACAGCACTGGGCGCGGTATTATTCCGGTGCGGGGAGTGGCTACGATTGAGGAAATGCCAGCCAGTCGCGGTCGTCGAGGACGGACGGCGCTGGTGGTGACAGAGTTGCCTTTCCAGGTGAATAAAGCATCTTGGATTGAAAAGGTGGCGGAACTGGTCAATCATGGTCGAATGGAGGGCATCGCGGATCTGCGCGATGAGAGCGATCGCGAGGGTATGCGCGTGGTGGTAGAACTGAAACGAGACGCCAACCCTCAAGATGTCCTCAGTAATCTCTACAAGCAAACTGCGCTGTGTACCAACTTTGGAGCGATTTTGCTGGCGTTGGTAGACGGACAACCGCGCCAACTGACGCTGCGCGAAATGTTGCACGAGTTTATCAATTTCCGCGAACAAACCCTGACTCGGCAGTATAGTCACGAGTTAGGGGAGGCAGAAAACCGCCTCCACATTGTGCAAGGGTTGGTAGCATCTTTATCTCAGCTGGATGCTGTAATTGAAATTCTGAGAAATGCTCCCGATGGTAGCAGTGCGAAAATCTCCCTGCAAGAACGGTTGAACATCAGCGAAGTGCAGTCAGATGCAATTCTGGCAATGCCAATGCGCCGCCTGACGGGGTTGGAGAGGCAAAACTTACAAACTGAGTTTGAGCAACTTTCAGAGAGAATAGGAGTATTGCGGGTTTTACTAAGCGATCGCCATGAATTGCTGAAAGCTTTGAAGAAAGATTTGCGAACTCTCAAACGTAAATTCGCAGATGCGCGTCGCACCAAAATAGTTGTCCCTCGTAAGTCGCGACAAACGGCTGAAACTAAAGAACGAAAAACTGACAAAAAACCTACAGCCGACAACCCACAACAAACAATAGACCCACAATCCTCAGAAGAAGTTACTCTGGAATTTACCCGTCGGGGGTATGTGCGGCGACTGTCAAAAAGTGGAAATAAATCAGCGTCTGGTAAAGGTAACGGTGGAAGTCGTCCAGATGATTTTGTGGTGCAATTAGAGCAGACTGACACTACAGCAGAATTAATAGTTCTGACTGGTGGCGGCAAAGCTTACCCGGTCAAAGTTCGCGATATTCCGCCCACAACTGGACAGTCGCGAGGCACGCCACTCATAACATTGTTGTCTAGTTCTGCTCAAGCTGCTGCTGAAACAATTGTTTCCCACTTTGTCTTACCAAAGGAGCCGGAAAACGCCGATTTAATTCTTTTGAGCAAACAAGGCAAAATTAAGCGTTTACCAATGGTAGAACTTGCTAATATTTCCGGTCGCGGCTTGACGATAATTAAATTGAAAGAAGATGATGAATTGAAGTATGTCAACCTGACTAAAAGCGGCGAACATTTAATTTTGGCAACTACTGGCGGGCGCTTGCTCAAGGTGGAAGTTACTGAGGAACAGTTCCCGGCAATGGGACGGGCAACGATGGGGGTGCAAGCATCGCGGTTGCGCCGTGGTGAGCAAGTTGTCGGGTGTGTAACGCTGCGTCCTGATGATAATGTATTGCTGGTTTCTGGGTTGGGTTACGCTAAACGCTTGCCTGAAAATACTCTGAGATTGGGAAATTTGGGCGACATTGGAACTCAGGTGATGCAGTTTACTGATAAAACTGATGTTTTGCTGGGAATGATACCAGCTAGAAAGGGAGAGGCGGTAATGCTGCTGACGAGTCGAGAGCGAGTAGTGCGAAGTCCTATAGATTCAATCAGGTTTTGGGGGAAAGATGGGACAGGCGATCGCATTCTTCAACCCAACGCTGACGAAAAAATCGTCAATGTAGTTATTGGTCAGTAGCTAAGGGCTAATAGCTAATAGCTAATGGGAAGAGAAAACAATTAGCTATTAGCTATTAGTTATGGCAACCTGCGACCAGTCGTGAAGATGCTGCACGCGATCGCTAAATTCTGGCCATCCAATCAATGTGCAACGCTGATTGTTGCGCGGCTTTGTAAGTAACCGAGAATAGATTGGTAGTGGATATTGATTCATCGTGGCAAAAGTTGTTATAGAGAACGTTTACAAAAGCTTTTCCGCTCGTAAAGGGGAAGTTGTCGCACCAGTAACGGCAGAACTGCTGACATCAGTAGATGAAGCAGACAAGTCTTCGCCCACTGGAAATACAAATGTCTTGCGACGGATTCATCTGACGGTGGAAGATGGCGAATTTATGGTGTTGGTGGGGCCTTCTGGTTGCGGCAAAAGTACCCTGTTAAGGATTATTGCCGGACTCGAAGAGTTGACTGGCGGCAATATCTGGGTAGGCGACTCCTTGGTGAACGACTTACCGCCGAAGGAACGAGACATCGCGATGGTGTTTCAAAGCTACGCCCTCTATCCCCACATGACGGTTTATGACAACGTCGCCTTTGGATTGCGACGCACAGGGAGAGGGGGAGAAGGGGAGAAAAACCCTTCACTCACTCCTAAGTCCTCTTTGCCAATTTGGGCGGAAAATCTGTTGGTGGAGATGACGCGATCGCTTCCCAAACATCTTCGCTACATACCAGAACGCGAGAAAGCGATTAATGAGCAGGTGCGGACGGTGGCTCAATTGTTGCAAATTGAGCCGCTCTTAAACAGGTTGCCAAAACAACTATCGGGAGGACAAAAGCAGCGAGTTGCATTGGGAAGAGCGATCGCGCGTAACCCCCAAGTGTTTTTGATGGACGAACCCCTATCTAACTTAGATGCTAAACTCCGGGCGGAAACTCGCGCCCAAATTGTCAAGCTTCAGCGACAACTAGGTACGACAACAATATACGTCACCCACGACCAAACTGAAGCGATGACGATGGGCGATCGCATTGCGGTGATGAATCACGGTAAAATCCAGCAAATCGCCGCACCTTTGGAAATTTATAACCATCCTGCTAACCGCTTCGTGGCGGAATTTATCGGTTCTCCCCCGATGAATTTTCTCCCAGTACAGGTGAAAGCCCCCTTGTTAATTACCCATTCTCAGTTTCGCCTCACCTTACCTGATATTTGGGCATCGACACTGCAAAAATACGACACGCGATCGCTTACTTTAGGCATCCGTCCCGAACACTTAATTATCGGCGTTCCCGCCCCTAAAAATCTACAGGTGCGAGTTGATTTGGTGGAAGCGCTAGGCAACGAAACTTATTTATCTGTAACTTTGTTTGATTCACCCACCACATCTCCCTTACAAGTCCGAATCCCACCAGACAAAGAGGTGAAAATAGGCGATCGTTTGTGGTTATCCCTAACACCAGAAAAAATTCATTTCTTCGATCCACAAACTGGCATGGCAATTACCTCGCGTTAGTCATTAGCTCATTGCTAATAGCTAATTGCTAACTGCCATCTTGTTTATTACCATTAGCTATTAGCCCTTAACCTATGACAACACTAAATGCCCGCAATTTATCTCTAGACGATGTTTATCGTCTTTTAAGATTTCAAGAGCAGTACAACGGCTCATTCATACCTTTATTATCGCTAGAAACTCTGACAGAATTTGAACAGCAAGAACTTCTACAAATTAGGAATGACTTTCGGCACTACCTAACAGCAGGAAAAGTCTTAGAAGGACAGGTGAAGTTGCTTGTTCTCGGCCCATTACTGCGATTAGCTGGCTTCTATCACCACCCTCTCTACATTACCTTGGAAGAGAATATTGCTGACATCACTATCTTAGATGAAGACACAAATATTACGGGGCGGTTTGATATGTTAGCTGTTAACAAGTTTCAACGAACAACAGCTAACATACTTCTTTGGATATTGGTAATTGAATCTAAAAACAGTCAAGTAGACGCATTAGCGGGTTTACCTCAATTGCTCACCTATGCCTATAACAGTTTAGAGCATCAAGAATCAGTTTGGGGGCTAACAACAAACGGCGTAAGTTATCGCTTTGTGTATATTAGACAGGGAAACCCTCCAACTTATCAGATAATGCCAGAGTTAAACTTGATTGACTCTGAACGTTTAATTCAATTGCTACAAGTTCTCAAAGCCCTTTGTAAGTTAATAGTATAGCGAAACCCAACAAACCTGATATTAGCGTTGGGTTTTGTTACCTCAACCCACTTGCTTCTACAAATTTGGTAATCTAATCCTGCGCCTTGTTTTTAAAAACCCTATTTTTTCAAGCTTTCTATAACTTCAATCAATTCGTGGGGATTGTAAATTAGAAAATCTGGATTATGCTTGGCTAATACTTCTTTGGAATTAAACCCCCAACTGACTGCGATCGCTTTCACATTACTTTTTCTTGCTGCTTCTATATCTCTAGTTTCATCTCCAACATAAATAACATCTTGTTGTTTGATTTTATGTTGTTTTAAAAAACTATTTATTACCTTGTGCTTGCCAAAAACAGTAGGAGCTGAGTAAAGAAAATCAAAGACTTCTAAAAATACATTATTTTCCAAAAATAATGTCACATTATCTTGGGAATTAGAAGTAATAATTCCTAAAGTATTACCTTGAGCTTTTAGCTCTATAAGAGCTTCTTTAATTCCGGGAAATGGTTTTAGCTCTTGAATTTTATTATTTAAGCCTGCTCTAACTTTCCTCAGCAGAAAGGGTAACTTAAAGAAGGAAACGCCAGATTTGTGAATAATTTCTCTGGAACTTAAATTTCGGAATTGTTCTATATCCTCTAGAGTGGCTAGCTTATAACCAAATTCTAAGGCTAAACAATTAGTAATACTCACAATGGCATCGAACGTATCAGCAATTGTGCCATCAAAATCAAAAATAATGGCTTTTTCGGTCATCGGTTTGGGTGTATCTCAACTTGGGATGAATTTTGTTTTGTGTACCGCCCACTTCTCCACCCTATTTTATTGGTTTAGTTCCCTGAAGCTTCTAGATTTGTTCTGGCATTGCGCCGCAACATCTCTGGTTTGATCCGCCGCAGGGCTGAGGCTGGAAACCGACGATCCCATTCTTCATCAGAAATTTCAGCTAACTCTGTTAAAGTGGGAGCCACATTTTCAGGATAAGGCTGAAACTCTGTAACGTCAGTAGGCTTAGCGAAACGCTGGTTCCAAGGGCAAACATCCTGGCAGATATCGCAACCAGCAACCCAGCCTTGTAAATGGGGCGCGATCGCATCCGGCAACTTTTGAGTTCGATTCTCAATCGTGTGGTAAGCGATGCACCGCGAAGCGTCTACCACAAAGGGCTGAGTAATTGCACCCGTAGGACAAGCATCTAGACAACGAGTACAAGTCCCACAATGTTCAGTATGAGGCAAGTCAGGCGTTAAGTCGAGGTTAGTCAAAACTTCCCCCAAAAACACCCAAGAACCGTACTCTCGCGTAATGACATTCCCGTTTTTGGCAATCCAGCCAATCCCAGCCTGCTGCGCCCAGACTTTATCTTGCACTGGCCCAGTATCAGCATAGTAACGCGCCTGAATACCTTCGCCTTGTTCTTGCAACCAGTTAGCTAGTGCTTTCAACTTTTTATGCAAAACTTTGTGATAATCCCGTCCCCAACCGTAACGGGAAATTTTCGCATATTCGCTGCCTTCGGGACGCTGCTGAGGCGTGTAATAGTTGAGGGCAACACAAATGAGCGATCGCGCCTCTGGCATCACCAGGCGAATATCCTGACGCTTGGGATTCGCCATCCATTCCATATCTGCCTGATAGCCTTGTGCCAGCCACGCCTGCAATCTCTGCGTCTCTAAGCCGTCTGCTGCCCCATCTACAGCCGCAATTCCCGCCTTGTGGAATCCTAACTCCAAGGCGAGTTGCTTCACCTGACTGCTGCTGACGGACACTTTCACACTCATTTTGGATACGTTTTTAATTATCCGAATTTCATTCTAACGTCAATAAAAAACTATATACTTTAGCTTTTCTGTACTGTTTTTCTTATCAAAATGGCTAATGAGGACATTTTGGGAAAATCCCTCTAAAAGAGCAGGTGTAAACCTGCTTTTTTGTTTAATACTAATAGCGTGGTTTCTTCTTAAACTGATGACACTTGCCGACAATTTGCCCGCAACCGAATCTGTTTCTACCACTGAGTTGAAAATTGAAGGACTAAATGAGCCAGTGGTACTGCGTTACTTTGAAACGATGAACGCAAGTGACTTTGAAGCAACAGCTGCTTTGTTTGCAGAAGATGGAGCAATGAATCCTCCGTTTGAGTCGGCGATAGTGGGGCCAGAGGCGATCGCATCTTACCTGAAAGCAGAAGCCCAAGGATTTACACTTTCTCCCCGTCAGGGAATTGCCGAAACTTTAGAAGACACTAATACACAAGTCCAAGTCAGCGGCAAAGTGCAAACACCTGTGTTTGCTATCAACGTCTCCTGGCTATTTATCCTTAACCCAGAACATCAAATTATTTCCACCACTATCAAACTCTTGGCATCTCCCCAAGAACTCTTAAATCTACGCCGCTAAACGATATTGTCTCTCGTTAAGAGTCACAGACTGAGAATGCCTGCTGTGTTGGCTTCACTAACACGCTTAAATTTGAAGAGAAAGCAGGCACCTCCCAATCGGCATTCCCAGTCCCAGCCTGGAAACGAGGGCAATTTGATTACGCTGCTGATTGTTGCCAAGAAAGCGCCAACATCTCACGCCATAACTCTAGATCCTTGGGAGCGCATACCCAATCTGGGTGACTTGTCCGCAGCAGACTTTCGAGTGTTTCCTGGTCAAAAAGGTGCCATACGGGTGCGCCATTCACAACAGACGCTACCGCAAAGCAATTTTCGCTGATACAGTGAATGGTACAAAAACAGGTTGTCCGCTCTATCCTCATCTGCTCCTCTGGCTGCATAGCTCTAAACAGCCGGATTGTTTGCTTCCACTCATCCAGAGAGCATACATTTAAACCAGGAATTGCTACTTTCAGAGTGCGATCGCCATTTACCGCAATCCAGTAGTAGCGTGCTGGATCGATTCCCTCCAGCCAGGGTGATTCATCATCAAGGCGGTAACGTGGAGCCAGGGGAAACAAGTGTTTCATAGCGATCGCCAACGCAAAATTAAAATTTAATGTCTTAACTTTTTCAAATAGTAAATATTAATTAGACTAAATCAATTCTTCTTAGTAAAACTTGACAAACAGGTTTTTTCTTCAACCTTTTTTACAAAGCTATCCCATCCCCATTGCCAACAACCCAGCTTTAAAAGGTAAGCAAATTTTAGGTCAAAAGCTTTGCTTGAGTCCCCTGCGTTGAACTGTAAGACACCCTAATTGAATATTCCCTGATACTGCCCTAAGCTTTAGTTGCCTCTGGTAAACTTGCTTCCAACTTCAGACAGTTGCGACCATTTACCTGTAAGCGGTACTCCACCCTGTCCATTAGTCGGTTCATAATTAACCAACCATAGCCGCTTTCCTGTTTATCATCCGGGTTGGGTGGTAGATAAGTTGATAAATCAAATCCCTGACCGTGATCCCAAATTTCCAGAGCAATATCCCGATCTTTCAGCTCCAGACGAATCAACACTGGCAGATTTGGTTGATCTCTATGAGCATGACGCACCACGTTTGAGTATGCCTCCACCAAAGCCAATCGTAAGCGATTCGATTGACGAGGCCAATCAACCGAGTCGGTCAGCTCAACTTCCAAACAGCCCAGCAGCCAGCTTTCGACAATCGTCAAAAACTTTAAGTCACTTGGTACGTGCAGCTCAGTTCTCATTTATTTAAAGAACCTCCAGAGAGAGTATAGTTTGGTCGTCTTCCTGAACGTTGTTCGTCTGTTCTCGAATGCGGGCTAATAAGTTGGTCAAATTGAAAGGGGCAGGCTCTTGCCTAAGAAGTTTCCAAAGACCATCTTGTGTCAGCATACTACCCTGGGCGTCCAAGCTCCCACCAACATCAGATTGACCCGGTTCGAGGGACTGAGTGACAGTCGCTTCGGTGATCCCGTCACTCGTCAGCAAGAATATTTCCCCTGCATTTAAAGTTACCTGTCCCTGCTTGGCTTTCCAGACTGGTAAAATCCCTAGAGGAATGCCACGAGTCTTCAGGAAATTCGGCTCAAGTGCCGAGTCCTCAAGTTGTGCTGATTGTTGCAACACTGCTTGATGCGACCATATGAGGGGGTAGATGTGACCAGCATTGGCATAGACGAGAGTATGATCTGCTGGAGTATAACGAGCCAGCACCATTGTAATAAAGCAGTTAGTGCTGACTAAATCATCTGACATAATACTGTTTAAATTCCGCATTACGACATCTGGCTCCGGAGAAATTTCTTGAGCCAGTTCCCGGCGCAACACGGAAATCGCACTAGCCATAAATAACGCGGCTGGTACGCCTTTACCAGATACATCTCCTACTGCTAGCCAGATGTCGCCTTGGGGATGGAAATATACTTCAAAAAAATCACCCCCCACTTCTCTAGCTGCTACGCAACAGGCTTGTACCTTAAGACCTTCTACTTCTGGCCAGCTTTGCCGCAGTAGGTTGTTTTGGATTTGGCGTGCTACCTCTAGTTCGGCGCGCATTTGCTGAGCCTGCTGTTGCGTGCGCTGGTAGAGTTTTGCCTGAGAAATTGCCAATGCTGCTTGTTCGGCAACACCTTCAATTAGCTGCACTTCTTGGGGTTCCCACATCCCATTTTGAGTGTCCTGATAGAGGCACAGAACTGATTGCTGCTGCTGCTGGTAGATCAGGGGTACAACTAGATGGGTGTATTGCGTTCCTTGTTCTTCGCCTTGAGCCAATTGTGTTTGGTGAGTCTCAAGGGCAGCTTCGAGGGCGGAATCAACATTAGGGAATTGACTAGCGGCGGCATTAGGATCTTGGTATGAGAAGGCTTCGCTCGTCAAGCGATCGCCTTCTACTGGTCTGAGAATACAACGGCTTGCCTCAAATGTCTGACCAATCGTATTCACAACCGTTTGCAGCATACTGTTGTAGTCCAGTGACTCCCGAATGGCAGTTGTCACCGCATTAAACAGTTCTTCTCGTCGCAAAGCACGGCGCAGTTCGTTTGTTCTTTGCTTTAGAACCTTGTAGGTTTCTGAAGCTTGTTGAACTACTGCTTTTAGGTTCTCTGGGTTCCAGGGTTTGGTGATGTATTTGAATACCTGACCTGAGTTAATTGCGTCCACCAAGTCTTCAACATCCGTGTATCCGGTTAACAGGATGCGAATTGTATCAGGGAAGCGCTCAACTGTTTTGCTTAAAAATTCCGTGCCGTTCATCTGGGGCATTCGCTGGTCAGAGATAATCACAGCCATTTCCCCTTCTGCCTCCAATACTTGCAGCGCCAAGGCGGCGCTGTCGGCTTTGAAGACTCGAAAATCTCGGCGGAATGTGCGATACAGCAAATCTAGGTTGTCATGCTCATCATCAACCACCATCAGTTTGAGTTTGCTCCCTTCTGCCTGACTCATCGGCTCATACCAATTTTGGATTGTGGATTGTGGATTGTGGATTGTGGATTGGAAAAAAGGTAATTGCTAACACCCCATTTTGGCTTTTCACCTCTTCCCCAGTCACCTCCTCTCCATATATCGCTTGAGGGTTAAGATTAAACATCGACAGCTTAAGGGTAATCCAAATGGTCATACTTTGTTTTAATACAGCCAACCGGAGACAACGCTAAAAGCGTTTTTACCCTGTCAGATGCCGCTGGTTGATGATTTGGTCAGAACGATAGCTGATAAAAAGTTTAAAATGCAAAATTAAAAATTTAATCATCACTTTTTTAATTTTTAATTTTGCATTTTAAATGATGGCTCAACAGTGTTTATCCTACTAAACCAGAGCGCAATGCACGCACAGCTGCTTGGGTGCGGTCATCAGCACACAGCTTATTTAAGATGTTCCGGACGTGGGTTTTTACGGTTCCTACGGTGATGTATAGTTTTTCGGCGATCGCGGCATTGCTACAGCCTTCTACAATCAGTTGCAGAACTTCCAATTCCCTTTCTGTCAAGGGGTAAGCTTCTATTAGCTGAGAGTATTCTGGCTCTGTAGCATGAATTATTACCGTTTTTGATGCAGGTGCTAAATCGCCTCCTGCTTGACTAGCTCTGGTCTGCCTTAAGACAATTCGGGCGATCGCTGGATCGATCCATCCGTTGCCTTCGTGAGTCACTTGCAGCGCTTCGAGCAATTTATCAAAACTGATATTCTTCATGCAGTACGAGTCTGCACCTGCTGCGAATGCCGCCAGCACTGCTTCTTCGTCATCCTGCAAGGTCAACACCAATACTTTCGTGTTAGCTGGGTCTTCCAATGCCGCCTGCGCTTCTTTGAACGTTCTTGTTAATTCAATCCCGTCCATATCTGGCAGACCAATATCGACAATGGCGACATCTGGCTTGGTCGATTCCAGTAACTTCAGACCTTCGGCGGCATTTGCTGCCTCGCCGACAAATTCTATTTCCCCACGCTGTTGCAGCGCTGTTCGTATCCCGACCCTGGTTAGGTCGTGGTCTTCAATTAAAGCTACGCGAATTTGGCTCATCTTTTACTTCCACACTTTCCAATTCTATGACTTTCTTAAAATAATTGAGTTTATAAACATTTTGTTGCAGTCAATTAAAGTTCATCCCTTCAGTGTTCTGATAATTTATTCCCTCCCAAGCAAATTTCAGCACTCTTGTTTACTAAGGGTAGTCTAGGTAAAACATTAAACTACATTAATGTCAAGGGCAGCGTTGGTTTCTGGTGACAGTTTAGGGACTGGTTAATTGTAGTACAAACCTGTGAGCGATCGCGCCCTTTAAACCACCACTGCTCTTGATTTTCTCAAGACCCTATACTCAAACACGGAACACAGCCAAAGCACACCACGCGATCGCACCCAGAGATATGCGTTGCTGGACGCTGGATGTTATCAGCTATAATTCTCCACATTGCTTGAGTTGGTGCCATTAGAACAATCACGGTTTTCAACTAGCGCTGGTATGAGTATACCGGGTTGGCAGCCTTAGAATCACCCTTTTTGCAGATTTCTTAAAATCTCGATCTTCAAAAGGGATTGGGGATTAGGGCAAAGCAAATACAGCGCTGCCTCATCGACATGGTATAGTTTGCCTAATGCCTATTAGGGTTTGACTTGTTGGAACAGGGGTGGTTCTATATTAATCCCTATCAGGGATTGAAATAAAAGCACAAAACAAAAAGTTCGTAATGACCGCCTCTGGAACTCAACAACTGCATCTTCTCTGGTCAGACTTACCCGTGCGTCGGCGGGGTGCGCTGATTATTGCTATTCCCATTTTGTGCCTTTTAACTTCAGTCGTAGCGTTTGCGGCACTTCAACGCAGTAACGCAGTGGCGCAACAGTATGTAGACCATACTCAAAAGGTGCTTTTGTATGCCAATCGCTTGCTCACAGCTTTAGTGAATGCCGAAACTGGAGTGCGGGGTTATGCTCTAACCAATCGCCCTGAATATCTGCAACCCTATGATGCTGGGATGGCTAGCATTCCTCACACTATGGAGGAACTGAGTCAGCTAGTCAAAAATAAACCAGAACAGGAACAACGATTCCGAGAGATTCAATCGCTCTCCCAGCGAAAAATCGAGATTATGAACCAAAATGTGGCTAAGTTAAGAGCCATCCAACAAGGAGGCACTGACACCTTCAGATTGGATGCTCAAGACAAAATCACTATGGATGCCATTCGTCGGCAAATTACTGATTTTTCTAGGGAAGAGGAGATACTGCTTTCTCAGCGCAAACAGGAATTAAACCAGCAGCAGGTAATTACCATAGGGGTACTAGGCACTACGGTAATACTTGGGGTGGTAGGCTCACTGGCAGCTGTGTATCTGTTTGACCAGTTAGACCGGGAACTCGCAGAACGGCAAACTGGCTTGCGCGAAAGTAACATTCGCATCCAAGCAATTTTGGATAATGTGGTTGATGGAATTATCACCATCAATGAGCAGGGACACCTGGAGTCTTTTAATAAAGCTGCGGGGATGATGTTTGGTTATGAACCAGAGGAAGTTGTTGGCAAAAACCTGAAACTCTTGCTGGCACAATACTTTAGCGGTGATAGCGTCCAAACTCTGAACCGCTTTGTTGGCAATGACTATTCCAAAATTCGGCGACTGCAAGAGACCGTGGGACAGCGGCAGAATGGGACAGTGTTCCCGATGGAATTAGTCTTTAGCGAAATGCGATTGGACAATCAGCACCTGTTAATTGGGATTGTCCGTGACATTACGGAGCGCAAGCAGTCGGAGGAAATTCTGCGAAAACAAGCGACTCTGCTCGACTTGGCGAATGATACGATTATTGTGCGCGATCGCCACGATCTGATTACCTATTGGAATCAGGGTGCAGTGCGGATTTATGGCTGGAGAAAAGAAGAAGCCATTGGTCAATTGAGCCACGCCTTATTCAAAACCGAATTTCCGCAACCGTTAGAGGAAATTCAAGAAGTCTTCCAAGAAGAAGGTTATTGGAAGGGTGAAGTTGTTCACACCAAGCGCGACGGAAGCAAGATTACTGTTTCTAGTCGTTGGTCGTTGCAGGTGGATGATGACGGGGAACCGTTAGCAATTCTGGAAATTAACAGCGACATCACCGACCGCAAAAAAGCTGAAGAAGATTTGCGATCGCGTGCAGGAGAATTAGCCAGACTAGGTTCTATCCTGGTTCAAACTAACACCGCCCTAGAAAAACGCAACCAAGAACTCGACCAGTTTGCTTATATTGTCTCCCATGACCTGAAAGCACCCTTGAGAGCGATCGCTAACCTCTCCACTTGGATTGAAGAAGATTTACCTGGTGAATCCGAAGAAACCCAGCGCAATATAACTTTACTGCGATCGCGCGTTCATCGTATGGAAGCACTGATCGATGGCATCCTCCATTATTCCCGCGTCGGAAGAGTCAAAGCATCAGTTGAAAAAGTGGACGTTGCCAACTTACTAGCAGAGATCGTAGACTCCCAAGCACCCCCACCCGCCTTTACCATCAGCGTACAACCGGGAATGCCCACTCTTTCCACCCAACGCCTGCTCTTACAACAAGTTTTTGCCAACCTGCTTTCCAACGCCATCAAACACCACGATCGAGCCGATGGAACGGTGACAATATCTGTTCAAGACCAAGGCAACTTTTACGAATTTGCTGTAGCAGATGATGGCCCAGGAATTGCTACCGAGTACCACGAGAGAGTTTTTGAGATTTTTCAGACCTTAAAAGCCCGCGATACAGCGGAAAACACTGGCGTTGGTTTATCTCTGGTTAAAAAAATTGTTGAGGCTCAAGGGGGAAGCGTCCGCTTGGAATCTCAAATAGGTCAAGGATCGACATTTCGCTTTACCTGGTCTAAATTTGCGCCAAGAAGCGAGGAGTTAGAAGTTATGAGTTAGGAGTTGAGAGGCGAGAAGTTTGCTCGTTAAATACACGCCTATAGGCTGTAGACGAAGCGTTCCCCAAGGGTAAGGTAGCTTAGTTTGTATACCCGCGTGTAGAGACTTTGCTAGCAAAGTCTCTACATTTAGAAGGCGTTTTTACTCAAAACGCAAAACTATGAAAAAAATTGGTCGCCCTCCTAGTGGTGGATGCCGAAGAAGCTGTTGTGTGGCATTTTGTCATTAGGAGGATGGAGCTTTTGCCTAGTGGTTTGCTCTCAGCTTATGCGTTACGGTGTCCCTATAGTAGCGGTAATACTAGCTTTGCTAATTAAACTGCTAGTAGACACTCTAAATATAAATAGTGAAAAAAATAGCTATTTTAGCTTGATTTTTATCGCTATTTTAATTGGTGTCTTGTATGGTGGCATCCAAAGAGGAATGTTGACCTCTGTTTTAGCCACTTTCTTGCAGGTAAAAAAGCATCAAGAAACTAGAAGCGGCCAAAGTAAAACTACTTTGGCGACAACAAGTTTAGTGAGTCTGGTTAATACTTATCGCCAAAAGCTGCAAGGCGATCGCGCTATCCCTACCCAAAAGCAAGAAACTACACAAGATGCACTCCAGATACTCAGCTTTCATCTAGAAAACTCACCACTAGCAGTCATCGAGTGGGATAGTAACTTTCGGGTGATCAAGTGGTCGCAGCAAGCCGAAACCCTATTCGGATGGGACGACCAACTAATGGGTAAACATCCGAGCGAATGGAAATTCGTAGTACCTGAAGATTTGGCATCTGTCAATGGGGTAGTATCCCGGTTACTCAATGGCAGCGAACGGCGTAATATTTCTCAAAACCGGAACTATAGGAAAGATGGCTCGATTATCTACTGCGAGTGGTACAACTCCGCTTTAGTAGATGAGTCGGGAAATGTGGTTTCGGTGCTGTCTCTGGTTTTAGATATTACTGAGCGACAGCAGACAGAAGCAGCGCTGCGTAAAAGTGAGGAGAGACTGCGGTTATCCCTAGACGCGGGAGTAATGGGGATTTGGGACTGGAACATTCTGACGGGGGAGCTGGCGTGGTCGGATACGCTGGAACCGATGAATGCTATAGCTACTGGAAGCGGGACTTTTGCCGATTTTATTGAAAAGATTTATCCTGAAGACCGGGAGTTTGTAGAGAAAGCGATCGCGCAATCTGTAGAGCAGAAAACCAATTACGCCATTGAATTCCGGATTATTTCCCCTAACGGCAATATCTGCTGGATTGGGGGAAAAGGTCAGGTTTTTTGCGACGAAACAGGAAATGCAGTCAGAATGCTCGGTGTGTGCATGGATATCACCGAGAATAAGCGATCGCAAGCAGCATTGCGAGAAAGCGAAGAACGTTTCCGCACAATGGCAGATAGTGCGCCAGTGTTGTTATGGATGTCCGGGACAGATGCACTGTGTAATTTCTTCAATCAAAGTTGGCTTACCTTCAGAGGACGAACTCTGGAGGAAGAAATGGGCAATGGTTGGACTCAAGGGGTGCATCGAGATGATTTCCAACGTTGCTTAGATACCTACATGACGGCTTTTAACGCCCGCGAAAATTTCCAGATGGAATACCGTCTTTTGCGTGCAGATGGGGAGTATCGCTGGGTTTTGGATAGAGGAAGACCGCGATTTATACCCGATGGCACTTTTGCTGGCTATATTGGCTCTTGTATTGACATCACCGAGCGCAAAAAAACTGAAGAAGATTTGCTTACCCGTGCGAAGGAATTAACCCGTCTGAGTGGTATTCTCGCCCAGACTAACATTGACTTAGAGAAACGCAACAAAGAACTCGACCAGTTTGCTTATATTGTCTCCCATGACTTGAAGGCACCATTGAGAGCGATCGCAAATCTCTCGACTTGGATTGAAGAAGATATCGAAGATAAACTCGATCCGGAAACGCGCCGTAACATGGATTTACTGCGGGGGCGCGTTCATCGCATGGAAGCACTAATTAATGCACTTTTGCAGTATTCCCGCATCGGACGGGTGAACAAACCACCAGAACTTGTAAACTTAGCAACCTTACTACCAAACATTATCGGCTCCTTGGCAGCTCCTCCAACCTTTACCATCACCATAGAGCCGGGAATGCCAACGTTATTTACACAACGCTTGCTCTTAGAGCAAGTGTTTGCTAATCTGCTGAGCAACTGTATTAAACACCACCCTTGGTCAGAGGGAAATGTGACAATATCTGTCCAGAATAGAGAAACCTGCTACGAATTTGCGGTCGTAGATGACGGAAATGGGATCGCTCCCCAATATCATGAAAAAGTTTTCGTGATGTTTCAGACACTGGAAGCGCGAGACAAGGTAGAAAATACTGGTGTTGGTCTAGCTATTGTTAAAAAAATTATTGAACAGCAAGGAGGAACAATTTGGCTGGAATCTCAATTAGGGCAAGGAGCAACTTTCTATTTCACCTGGCCTAAACAGGCAAAAAGTAAGTAATTTGGGACTGGGGGAGGATGCTCCCAATTACCAGTTTTAATTAACTTTAATATATGGAAGGTAAAATGACAAATCTGTTGCTTGTTGATGACGATGAAGTTGATGTGATGACGGTGCGACGAGCCTTTAAAAAAAACAATATCACCAATCCCTTTTATGTCGCCCACAATGGGTTAGAAGCGCTGGCTATTTTGCGGGATGAGGACAATGTAACAAAAATTCCGCGAGAGCGTCGGTTAATCTTACTCGACCTTAATATGCCGAAAATGGGCGGAATTGAGTTTTTGCGAGAGTTGCGGGCAGATCCGGAACTCCGATCAACGCCCGTGATTGTCCTCACTACTTCCAATGAAGACAAAGATAAGGTAGAAGCTTATAATTTGAATGTGGCAGGCTATATTCTTAAACCAGTAACATTTACTAAATTTGTGGAAGCAGTGGCAACACTCAATCAATACTGGATGCTCAGTGAAATGCCGTAATTAGTCAGTTGTCAAGTTGAAACGTTAGAAGATATTACGAAATATTAAAATCTGAAAATATTCAAACGTTGAAACGTCAACAGACAACAGACTAAAACTAATTTACATGGAAGAAACTTTAAAGATACTGATAGTTGATGACGATGAAGTAGATCGAATGGCGGTGCGGCGATCGCTAAAAACTGCTGGCATAAAAATGGAAGTGGTGGAAGCAATCAATTGTCAAGAAGCGATCGCATCTTTACGTCATGGTGATTTTGACTGCGTTTTTCTCGACTATCGCCTCCCCGACGGTGACGGACTAAGCTTGGTGCAAGATATCCGCTCGTCTGGGTTTAAAGCCGCTCTGGTAGTATTAACTGGCCAAGGAGACGAACAAATCGCCGTCGAGGTGATGAAAGCAGGTGCATCAGATTATATTTCTAAAAGCAAAGTCTCCCCAGAAAGTCTCGCCCGGTCGCTCAGAAATGCCATTCGGCTGAATCGGGCTGAAACGCTTGCCCAGACAGCCAATCAGCTACTCCAAGAAAGCGAACAACGCTACCGATTTGTTCTAGAAGGATCGAACGACGGTATTTGGGACTGGGATATCAGTAGAAACCAAATTTACTGCAATGAGCGCTGTTTTGAAATCACTGGCTTGTCCGGCGATGGGTTTGTAAGCACTTACGATGCGTTTTGTCAATTAATACATCCAGAAGATAGACAGGGGATTATCAAGATCGTCACCGCTCACCTAGACCTAGAGCGTGAATGTAATGTGGAATTTAGACTGCGCCATGTCTCCGGGGAATATCGTTACTGTATTGCCAAAGGCAAAGCTCAACGGGATAGCACAGGCAAAGCGTTCCGGATGTCCGGTATTATTAGCGACATCACGGAGCGCAAGCAAGCTTTAGAAAGGCAGCGTTTCCTAGCTGAGGCTAGTGCCGTCCTCTCTGCTTCCCTAGACTACCAGGGAACTATGGAAACTCTGGCACGACTGGTGGTGGCTCACATAGCAGACGTGTGCCTAATAGACATTCTGGAAGCAGATGGCTTAGTGCGTCGGCTGGGGGCGGCTGTTTCAGATCCCAGCCAAGAAAATTTGGTGCGCCAGCTAAAGCACCGCTACCCGCCGGACATCAACGGAGAACATCCGGCGATGAAAGTGTTGCGTACTGGCAATTCGGAATTAGTTCCAGAAATTACCGACGACATATTGGTAGCCGCTACCCGCGATGCCGAACACCTGCAAATAGTTCGGGATATGGGCTTCCGCTCTTATATAGTAGTGCCGCTGTTGGTGCGCGGGCGGGCAATCGGCGCGATTTCGTTGGTTTGCACCCAACTAAAAGCAGCCTACGACGTATCAGACTTAGCGCTGGCGGAAGAACTCGCCCGTCGTGCTGCCTTATCGGTGGAAAATGGGCAACTATACCGGGAAGCGCAGGAAGCGAGTAATAATTTACGCAGGGCAATTATCATTCTGGGGGAACAACAGCAACAACTGCGGACGCTACAGCAACTGACAAATTTACTTAACCAGCGTCTGTCAGATTTACCAGGGTTGTTGCGGCTGATGGTGCAAGCAGTTTGCGATGCGATCGCAGGCGCTGAGTTTTGTTTCATAATGTTGCAAAATCCCCAATGCGATCGCTTGGTGCTGACGGTCACGGCGGGAATAGGTACGGACAAGTTGCAGCTAGAAGATGGCTTTGGTTCAGAGGAAGGATTGCTTTCTCAGGTGTTTTTGACAGGAGTTTCCCAGCTGATTCAGGACGAGGAAAGAGGCAAAGAGGGACACAGCCAAGGTTCCCAGATGGCTGCTTCAATGTATGTGGTGGCAATTGAGTCGGCGCAAGCGGGACGGTTAGGAGTGCTGGCGATTGGTAACTGGGAAGACACTCATGCTTTTGACCAAGAAGACGGATTTCTGCTGGCGGCGGTGGGAGAACAAGCAGCGATCGCAATCAATAATGCTCGTCTGATTAATACTTTAGAGGAACGAGAGGAACGTTTAGCTTACCAGAATGAAATCTTGGCTCAACAAAACCGGGATTTGGAAAGTCTTTCAACTCAGATTCAACTGCAAAACCTGCAATTAATGGAAGCTGCTAGATTGAAATCGCAGTTTCTCGCCACCATGTCCCACGAACTGCGGACACCAATGAATGCCGTGATTGGGTTTTCTCAGTTACTGTTGCGCCAGCGGCAAAATCCGCTTACCTCGCACCAAGAAGATATGGTGGAACGGATTCTCAGCAATGGCAAACACCTGTTAACGCTAATCAATGACATTCTCGACTTATCGAAAATTGAAGCCGGAAAACTGGAACTCAAACCAGACCAATTTAACTTGGTGCATTTAGTCAGAGCAACAACTGATGAATTGCGATCGCTTGCTTCAGAGAAGAATCTGAGTTTAGAGGTTCAGACAGATTTAGCTAACCCGCAAATAATAAACGATAGCGCTCGCGTGCGGCAAATTTTGGTAAATCTTCTTTCCAATGCGATTAAGTTTACCGAATTCGGTGGTGTATGGGTCAAGCTTTGGGAAGTTTCTCCTGATGAAGTTGCGATCGCTGTTAAAGATACAGGTATCGGCATTGCTGAAGAAAACCTAAACCATATTTTTGAAGAATTTCGGCAAGTCGATCAATCCCTCTCTAAAAGGTATGCTGGTACAGGTTTGGGGCTTGCCATCACTAGCTCATTAGTACAATTAATGCACGGTAAAATATCAGTAGAGAGTAAGCTGGGACAAGGGTCTACTTTTGAAGTAGTCTTCGCTCGCAACGTTAGTAAGTAGTCAGCGGAGGTTGGACTCGCGCGTCAGCGTATCCCCCCTGGAGGGATGTGAAGTTTGAGCAGGTGCGAAACTAAAGTATAATTAATATTAACTAACCGATAACTCATAAGTAATAAGCAATAACTAATGGCTACCATAGAAGTCCTATTTTATTTATAGATTTAGGACTCAGGAGAGCCAGTCGCAGCTGATACTACCAACGAAAGAGTCGTGAAATAAATTTCACAGCTCAAAGCTCAAACCCGTTGAAACGGGTTCAAATCAATAAATACCAAGCATTTTAGTCCGTTTTAACGGACTTAAGCTTTCAGCCCGAACTTTAGTTCAGGGCTTGACCTACCAACGAAAGAGTCGTGAAATAAATTTCACAGCTCAAAGCCCAAACCCGTTGAAACGGGTTCAAATCAATAAATACCAAGCATTTTAGTCCGTTAACACGGACTTAAGCTTTCAGCCCGTTCGCGTAGCGTTCCCGAAGGGTACTTTAGTTCAGGGCTTGAGCGCAGAGCCAAAGTTAAGTGCCATTCCGTTTAAGACTGCTATAACTACTGACTAATAACAACTTGTAGTCTGAATAACAATCTACTTTATCTCTAAAAAAGCATCTTCCACTAGACATAAAAAGCTGTTTTCACAAAAGTAATTAGGAGTTAAATGCCCGGTCACGACATAATTGTTATTGGTGCCTCCGCAGGTGGAGTAGAAGCTCTGTCAAAGCTGGTCAAGGCTTTGCCGAGTGATCTGCCAGCTGCAATTTTTATAGTTCTTCACGTTCCAGCCCAAGGCACCAGCTTGATGCCAGATATCCTGAACCGTTGCGGCACCTTGAGAGCCTGGCACCCCGAAGACGGAGCGCCAATTCAGCACGGGAAGATATACGTAGCACCGCCAAATTATCACCTACTGGTCAAACGTGGATGCGTCCAGGTAGCGCGTGGGCCCAAAGAGAACGGTCACAGACCAGCAGTCGATCCTCTGTTTCGCACGGCGGCGCAGCACTACGGGCGGCGAGTAATTGGTGTGGTGCTGTCAGGAAATCTTGACGACGGTACTGCTGGTTTAGCAGCGGTGAAAAGCCGAGGCGGTATGGCAATTGTTCAAAATCCCGACGAGGCCCTGTTCAGGGGTATGCCGCGCAGCGCTATCGAGAATGTAGATGTAGATCATATTTTGCCTTTGAATGCGATCGCTCCCTTCTTAGTACGCTTGGCTCAAGAGCAAGTGCAAGAAAAACAAGCAGATTCTGCATCTGCTGAGATGGAAATAGAAACCGATTTGGTGGAATTAGATATGGCTGCTCACTCAAAATATGAAAGACCAGGGACACCCTCTGGTTTTGGCTGTCCAGATTGCGGCGGCGCATTGTGGGAACTGGGTGACGGAAAAGTGATCCGCTTCCGGTGTCGCACAGGTCACGCCTTTTCTGGGGAAACTCTCCTAGCGGAGCAATCAGAGACGCTAGAAACCGCACTGTGGAGCGGACTTCGAGCGCTGGAGGAGCGGGCGGCTCTTGCCCATAAGATGTTTAAAGGCGCACACGATCGCAACCAAACCAGGTCAGCTGAACGCTTTGCACAGCAGGAAGAGGAGGCACAGCAAAACGCCGCCGTTATCCGGGAAGTGCTGTTAAAAGGCCTTAAAGATGGAGATGGGGAGGAAGTGGAAAATGGGCAGGATGGGAGAGTAAACAACAAAAACGGGCAAGAGGGAGAGAGTGGGAGAGTAACAATTCCCCAATCCCCAGTCCCCAATCCCCAGTCCCCAGTCCCCAGCCCCCAATCCCCAGTCCCCAGCCCCCAGTCCCCATTCCCCATAGTGGCGATCGCATCCTCTGCTGGAGGGATGAAAGCCTTAACTACGCTTCTGTCTGCCTTACCGGAAAACTTTCCGGCAGCGATCGTAATAGTGCAGCACCTAGAACCCCACCGTGCTAGCCTACTATCTGAAATCTTGGATAAGCGCACAACTCTGGCGGTTAAGCAGTCACAAGAGGGAGATCAATTGCGTCCCGGAGAAGTCTACATCGCTCCTCCCAATCATCATCTGCTGGTTAACACAGACGCTACCATCTCCTTATCAAAAACCGAATTGGTAAACTTTGCGCGCCCCTCAGCCGATCTGCTATTTGAGTCAGTAGCAGCTAGTTTTAAAGAACAAGCGATCGCCGTCATCCTGACTGGCAAAGGTTTCGATGGTGCCAGCGGTATCAAGGCAATCAAAAAGATGGGAGGCAAAACGATCGCGCAGGATCAAACATCTTCAGATAGTTTCGGGATGCCAGAAAACGCCATTGATACAGGCTGTATCGATTGGATTCTCCCATTAGATAAAATCGCTACTACTTTGTTAAATCTGATGATGGATAGTCGTTATTCATAGTCTTTAATAATAATGTCGTTAGCTAATAGCTAATTGTTCAAATGGCTTATTAGCCATTAGCTACTGACAAACAAGCAAAAATTAAAATTTTCCTGGTAATGAATCGGCAAAATATTGATCCTGAATTTGAAGCGTTATTAGAGTACCTAAAAAACAACCGTGGTTTTGACTTCACAGGTTATAAGCGTTCTAGCTTGATGCGTCGGGTAAACAAAAGAATGCAAACTGTAGGGATAGAAACCTACAACGATTATTTAGACTACTTGCAAGTAAATGCAGAAGAATTTATTCCCCTATTCAACACCCTATTAATTAACGTTACTTGCTTCTTTCGCGATCGCGAAGCCTGGGATTACATCGGCGAAAAAATCGTTCCCCTCATCGCTGCCAACAAAGAAGCTAACGAACCGATCCGCATCTGGAGTGCTGCCTGTGCCTCCGGAGAAGAAGCTTATACCCTGGCAATGGTACTGGCTGAGGCGCTGGGGGTGGAACAGTTCAAAGCACGAGTGAAAATTTACGCCACTGAGTTAGACGAAGACGCACTCTCCGAAGCCCGCAAAGCTACTTACACTCTTGAGCAAGTGGAGAGCCTTTCCCCAGAAATGCTCGATAAGTATTTCGAGCGATGCGAACGCGGCTACAGCTTCCGTAAGGATCTACGTCGTAACCTGATTTTTGGGCAGAACAACTTAACTATCGATGCTCCCATCTCCCGCGTTGACTTGCTGGTGTGCCGCAACGCCCTGATCTATTTCAATGTCGAAACTCAAGCCAAAATTTTCAACCGCTTTCACTTTGCCCTGCGAGAGGGCGGCTTTCTGTTTTTGGGGAAAGCTGAGATGTTGGTTACTCAGGCTCATCGCTTTACACCTGTAGATTTGAAGCTACGAGTTTTTAGAACAGTACCTAAGATAGGTATGCGCGATCGCTTATCATTCATGGCAAACACTGATAAAGACCAGAAAGTGAACAAGATCGGCAGTAATACACGCATCCGAGAAGCCGCCTTTGATAACTCTGTAGTTCCACAGATAGTGGTAAATGTCAATGGCTTCCTGACGCAAGTAAATGAACGAGCCAGAGCCATGTTTGGCTTGCAGCCTGGGGATCTCGGTCGTCCCTTGCAAGATTTAGAAATTTCTTATCGTCCGGTAGAGTTGCGTTCCTGCATCGAGCAAGCTTATACAGATCACCGTCCGGTTCACATCAAAGAGGTTGAATGGAGAAGTTTATCCGGTGAATTAATCTATCTAGAGCTGGTAGTGTCACCCCTGGTAGAGATGAGCGGCAATATCCTGGGCGTTGCGATTTCTTTTACGGATGTCAGCCGCTATAAACGGCTGCAAGACGACTTACAGCACTCTAGCCAAGAACTGGAGATGGCTTATGAAGAACTCCAGTCTACAAATGAAGAGTTAGAAACGACTAACGAAGAACTGCAATCTTCTAATGAAGAATTAGAAACAACTAACGAAGAACTGCAATCTTCTAATGAAGAATTAGAAACAATGAATGAGGAATTGCAATCGACTAACGAGGAATTGCAAGCTCTCAACGATGAAATGCGCCGCCGCACCGAAGAACTCAACGAAGTAAACGCCTTTTTAGAGGCTATCTTTACCAGTCTGCGAGGCGGCGTTGTGGTGGTGAATCAAGATTTGTACATCCAGATTTGGAACCACAAAGCGGAAGATTTGTGGGGACTGCGAGTCGATGAAGTTCAGGGACAGCACTTTCTGAATCTGGATATTGGCTTACCTGTAGAGCAACTTAAACAATCTATCCGCAGATGTTTGTCTGGGGAAAGTGATTATCAAGAAGTGATAGCAAATGCTATCAATCGGCGCGGTAAGGCGATCGCGTGTAAAGTTACCTGCACGCCACTGGTTAACTCCCGACGAGAAATTCAGGGAGTGATTTTGGTGATGGAGGAGCAAGAGGCGCTAGAGGCTTCTTAGAGGATGTCTGAATAAATCGCCCACAGACTTCCAATCACCTAGTATTTTTGCAAAACTGGGATACACCCGTGGAGATCCCCCTTAAAAAGCTACGGTGTATACAGATTTCTGTACAGAACCGAAATCCTTGGAGATCCCCCTAAATCCCCCTTAAAAAGGGGGACTTTGAATCCGGTTCCCCCCTTAAAAAGGGGGGCTAGGGGGGATCAAAACGTTATAGGACAGCGCTAGAAGACTTGTGTATACACGGTAGGGACTAAGACTTGATTCTCCCCCCCCTTTTTTCTAGCGCAGCGGCGCGTTAGCGCGGGGGCTAGGGGGGATCAAAACGTTATAGGACAGCGCTAGAAGACTTGTGTATACACGGTAGGGATTAAGACTTGATTCTCCCCCCTTTTTAAGGGAGGCTGGGGGGGATCAAACTAACTTTTGACACTTCTGGGACATCCTCTTAGGGGAAATCTTGTATATAACTTAAGAGCTAGTTAGTTTCAGCCTGATAGGGGAGTGATAAACATCCTAAGTTTGTAAATCTTATGTCTATAAGGATATACCAATTTCAAATTACGTAATTACATAGGAAAGTAACAAATGGCGAAATTCTTAACAAAAAAATAAACTTCTTGGATTGATGAGCCTGGAAATAAATTTCAAGCTAAAAACTTAAACCCGTTTTAACAGTTTGAAACATTTACCCAGGAATCGTGAGATAGCTGAAGCTATAAGCCGAGAAGTAAAGTTTTCGGCTGAGTTTGGCAAGAGGCCTAATAAACAAGGGCTTTTCTGAGAAAGTAAAAAGAAACTTAAAACACATTGGTCGTGTAAAATCTCAAAAAGGCTTTAACATGAAAAGCATAATTTTGTTACTACCCCGTTCAATGACTGGTGGCTGAAAAGGAATTTTTTCCGACATTGCTTTCCAGAAACAGTAAAATCCCGTTTGAATAAGGATCGTGGATGGGGACGAGGGCCAGCCAAATCCCAGAAAGGCCTTAATAAAGCTGGGTTATTGTAATAATCACCAAATTGTGGATTACTTTAAAGCTGTAGGGGCGTATAGTATATTCACCTAATCTAAGAGAAACCCTATTCAAACCAATACATCTGGGTTAGTGATGTTCCGCCAGCGCGTAAGCACAAGCGATCGCAACAATTAATCTCTCTCTAGGAAATCTCTCTATAGGAAGAGAAAAGCCAAAAGGGCCGAAAACAAAAAAAAATAGTTTTATTTCCCAAACCTGGGAGCAAGACAAGAAAAATTGAAGAATCCTTTTTTACCCTTTACTTTTAAAAACAACCTCTAGTTCCCAAAATGAACACCAACGAATTTACCCAGCAAATGAAGAAGGTGTATAACCGCGCTGGTAGCTTATATCAGCGAGCTGGGGAATCCCATGTAATAGAGTATCCAGCACTGCTGGCGGACTCTCTCGAAGAACTCCGCACCTCGTTGGAAGAACTGCGCGTCGCTGAAGAGGAACTGCGCCAGCAAAATGAGGAACTGCAATCAGCGCGGGAAACAGTGGAAGCGGAACGCCAGCGCTATCAGGAGTTGTTCGAGTTCGCGCCCGATGGCTACCTGGTGACTGATGCTGATGGGACAATTCGGGAAGCCAATCGCGCCGCCGCTGATTTGCTCGGTATCGCGCACAATTATTTAATGGGCAAGCCGTTAATCATCTTTATCTCCCAGGAAGAACGACGCGCTTTTCGTACCAAACTTCTGCGGCTGCGCGAAGTCGGCTCGTCGGAGCGTGAGTGGGAGGTGGTTGTGAAACCGCGTCATGACAACTGCTTTCATGCTGCTCTGACTGTCGCCAGTGTGCGCGATCGCCAAGACAAGGTTATCTCCCTGCGCTGGATGATGCGCGACATCACCGCCCGCAAGGAAGCTGAAGAAAAAATTCGCGCCTATCATCTGCAAAATCTCCAACTTCAAGAAGCTTCTCGGTTGAAATCGCAGTTTTTGGCGTTGATGTCCCACGAACTGCGTACTCCAATGAACGCGATTATTGGCTTTTCCCAATTGCTGCTGCGCCAGCGTAACCATAACTTGCCCTCAAATCAAGCAAATATGGTGGAGCGCATTCTTAACAGTGGTAAGCACCTGCTGAAGATGATCGAGGAGATTCTAGATTTCTCTAAGCTGGAGGCTGGACGGCTGGATCTCGACTTAGCAGAATTTAACTTAGTCGGACTGGTGAAGGAAACCGTTGAAGAACTCCAGTGTTTGGCAGAGCAGAAGCAGTTGGAACTGAATATTCAATGTTGTCTGGATAACCCTTGTGTTGTCAATGACAAAGCCCGTTTGAGGCAGATTTTAGTTAATCTCATCTCCAACGCGATTAAGTTTACTGACTCTGGTAGCATCTTGCTGGAGGCGCAGGAATTGTCTGATAACCGAGTAGCGATCGCTGTTAAAGACACGGGGATTGGCATTGATCCGTCCGACTTACAGCACATTTTTCAAGAATTTCGCCAAATCAATCAGAGTCTAACACGCGACAGGGGTGGTACTGGTTTGGGGCTGGCGATTAGCGATCGCTTGGTTCGGATGATGCAGGGAAAGATTAAGGTAGAGAGTCAGTTGGGGGAAGGCTCCACTTTTCAGGTGGAGTTGCCAAGACAAATTCCTGTGGAGTTAGAAGTTATAAGTTGAAAGTTAGCAATTAATAATACCAATTAAAAAAAATACAACATATCAATTGCCTGTAGGGGCATGGCAATGCCTATCGCTGTCAATTTAACGTTAGCTTGGCGGTTGTAGACGCGATAGCGGCTTCCCGTAGGGTAACCGCAGCTACATAAACAAAACCCGCCTGCGCGGGTTAAAAGAACCTTGATCAGAGCGCGTTAGTCCGCGCACCATCCGGACTTCGTTTTTGTAGGCGCGAATTCCATTCGCCAGGGCTTAAGTTGACACTAATGGGCATTGCCATACCCCTATCCGTGTATCTGTCACAGATATCACGCCCTACGATATATCAAGGCTCCTTTCGTTCTGCTATTCGCAGCTTAGCTGAACGCGATCGCGGATTATTTCCTATTTCATCTTCTTGTGGTATAATCGGCTTTTTCGTCAACACCCGTAAGATTGACGTTCCCCGCAGCCCGTGCTTCACCAGTCGGTCTTCTAAACTATGAAAACTGATAATCCCAATTCTGCCTTCTGGTTTTAACCAGGTGGGTGCTTTATTTATCAAGGTTTCCAGTGCGGTTAATTCATCGTTAACCACAATTCGCAAAGCTTGAAAGACGCGAGTAGCTGGGTGAATTCTGCCGTAGCGGTATGCTTTGGGAACGCTGTAAGCGATCGCTTCCGCTAACTGTGTTGTCGTCTGAAACGGGCGTTTTTCCACAATTGCCCTGGCAATTCGTCTAGATAGGCGTTCTTCCCCGTATTTAAAGAAGATATCTGCCAGTTTCGATTCTTCCCAGTGATTGATCGCCTCAGCTGCTGTAAGCGATCGCTCCCTGTTCATCCGCATATCTAACTCGGCTTCGTGGCGAAAACTAAAGCCTCGCTCTGGTACATCGAACTGAGCCGAGCTAACACCCAAGTCGGCTATTATACCATCAAAAGTGAGATTATTCGGCTGATACTCAGAAAAATTGCCATGCCAGAAGTGGATGCGATCGCTATACTGGGCGAGTTGGGTTTTGGCGGATGCGATCGCTTGCTGATCTTGGTCAATAGCCGTCACCTGAGTATCCGGTGCAGCTTCCAGAATTAATCGACTGTGACCGCCACCCCCCACAGTTGCATCTAAATAGTGTCCCCCTGGACGGATTGCCAACCCCTCAATTAACTCCCGACTCAAAACAGGAACATGATAAAATTTCGGTGCTTCTGTTTGATTTGTCACATTCAATTCATTCACATCTGTTACTCAAAATCTAACTGCGATAAATAGACGCTTCCTCTATTTTGGAGAATATTTTTCCTAGTTTCTTGTTGGAACCTACCTGCTCATTAGTAACATTGTTCAGAACAAGCACATATAAAGAACCGGGAAACTCCATTTCTGATGTCAGATTCCTAAAAAAATCATTGTCCTGTTCTGAAGTATACACTTTCCACCAATTTCGATGCAGCGTCACACCTAGAATATAAAACGGCTTTTCTGGAAAGTATTGAACTACTTTCCGCACCAAGTAAGCTTCTTGCACTTGAGGATAATTAGATAAATGCTGGCACAAGTGTTGAACGGTTGAAGCTGGCACATTGTGCGTTTGAAATTCATCTTTTTCGCTGACAAAAGACCGCTCTTGCCTTGCTCGCGAAATTAGGTCATAGTGTTTCTCGATACGCTGCTGATAAACCTTAGCTTTTTCTATTTCTCCTTGTTGCTTCAGGAAATAGTAAATTAACTCGCAGCCTGGGATGATATTATCTGGCTCGCCTGCGATCGCTTTTTCGATGTAAATGATGCCATGAGCATCATTTTGTTTTAATAATATCTGTCCCAAGGCATAGTTAGCCGCCGGATGATTTGGTTCAGTAGAGAGTATTTCTTGAAACAACGCGATCGCTACCTCATGTCCCTTAAACTCTGCCGTCCAGCAAGCGCGATTCCACGCTTCCTCCGCAGTTAACGACCCGTTCCGGGCTTTTTCATCTAGAGTTTGCAGAGTTTTTTGCGCTTCCTGAGCATAAGCGTATCTTTGCCGCCAAGGAGTAGCCATTTCCTCCTGCCAAGTGCGGTCAAAATGGGCTGTCAAATGGCTCAAAGCCTTACCCAGAAATTTCTGGGCCGCACTCAACTGCACAGGTGCTGGCAGCAGTATTTGCTGCCCCGCCAAAGGAAGATATCCTAAAGCCGAGAGTCGATCCGATAGGCACGGGTGAGTATCAACATTACTGGTTTTTTCTGCTAGAACTTGGTCAATCCATGTACTCGCATCTTCAGAATTAACACCAGTACCCAAAGCACTAAACATCGAGGTAAAAGTTGCCATTGGTGGTTCTACCTGACGCTCTACCTGCTTATAAATACTTGGCCAAAAAGAACTCTGCAAAAATATATCTTTGACTTTTATATTAATCAGCGCCTCAGCTATATTTTGCGCCCCAGCCAATTCTGCTGCACAACGATCCGCCTCGTATTCATTTGTTCGTCTCAAAACAAAGGAATAAGCGCTGAAAAAGGGAGCATACCAGTTAAAAAAGCGATCGAAAAGCACGGAAGAACCATCATGTCCGCTGTGCCGCAATCTTTCCAACATCTGATAATAAGTTTCTTGGATGCGATAAATCCAGGCACTGAAGCGATTATGGTTTCCTGACAAATGTCCGAACTCGTGAGCAAGTACAGCGCGAAACTGCTCCGGCGAAAGGGCTTGCATCAAAGGTAGCCCTATAAGCAGATAGTTTTGCTGCCATCCAAATATCCCCAAACGCGGTACTTGACGGACACCTGCATTGAATTCCTCAGTCAACAAAATGCGGTGAAATCGAGGTGCTTGCAAGGCAGATGT
The DNA here is from genome assembly GCF_014695505.1 of Trichocoleus sp. FACHB-90. NCBI lineage: Bacteria > Bacillati > Cyanobacteriota > Cyanophyceae > Leptolyngbyales > Trichocoleusaceae > Trichocoleus > Trichocoleus sp. FACHB-90. The sequence continues at coordinate 100,364 of NZ_JACJOK010000020.1, read as the reverse complement.
TAGTTCGTTAATTAAAGCAAACAGGTCGGGAACCTCTTGCGGAGTCAGTTCTAAGCCTGTCGGCGGCGGGAACCGCACCCACAGGGATTTTAGAACAATGAACACTGGAACAAGTACCACAATGCCGACTTTGATCAGAGCGCTACTAACGTGCCTGCTGTAGATTAGTGCCAGTAAAACTAATCCAAAGATTGCCAATAGCCCTGCCAAAACCAAGAAAATATAGGCATAGCCCAAGGCAGCTAGAAGACCGACGCGGAACTTGTAGCTTGCTGGTTGCTTGCGGGCAAAACCCTCCAGACGCTTAACCAGCGCATCGAACTGCTCTTGATTCATTAGAATTCATCCAACTCTTTTATTTAGAGTTCCCAATAACCAGGCAATTTCCACAAGGTTTTGCCCGAATTATCCTTGGTTGAAAGCAGCTCGACTTTAAGCGCATCCTGCGGTCAAAGCTCCATATAATTAAGTAAGTGCAACAAAAATAAACACTCAGTAGTAAACCGTACAGATGCCCGCCGAGGCAATTTTGACGTGTTTTGTGATTGAGATGCGGCTGCCCAAATTTTCATCAAGGGAATTGCTGATATATGGCAAAGCTAGAGACTAGAACTGAACCGATGGTGCTGAACATGGGGCCGCACCATCCCTCCATGCACGGAGTGATGCGACTAATCGTCACCCTAGACGGCGAGGATGTCGTAGATTGCGAACCTGTAATCGGCTACCTGCATCGCGGCATGGAAAAAATTGCCGAAAACCGCACCAACATCATGTACGTTCCTTACGTTAGTCGCTGGGACTACGCCGAAGGAATGTTTAACGAGGCTATCACCGTCAACGCCCCAGAAAAGCTGGCTGATATCGCGGTTCCCAAACGCGCCAGCTACATCCGCGTCATCATGCTAGAACTGAACCGCATCGCTAACCACTTGCTGTGGCTTGGCCCGTTCATGGCTGACGTTGGCGCACAGACTCCCTTCTTTTACATTTTCCGGGAACGGGAGTTGATTTATGACCTGTGGGAAGCCGCTTCGGGTTATCGGATGGTGAACAACAACTACTTCCGCATTGGAGGAGTTGCTGTTGATTTGCCTTACGGCTGGGTTGACAAGTGCCAAGACTTCTGCGACTACTTTTACCCGAAAGTTGACGAATACGAACGCTTGATTACCGACAACCCCATTTTCCGCCGTCGGGTTGAGGGCGTTGGCACTATCAACCGCGAAGAAGCGATTAACTGGGGACTTTCTGGCCCCATGCTGCGCGCTTCCGGGGTGAAGTGGGATTTGCGGAAAGTTGACCACTACGAATGTTACGACGATTTCGACTGGGATGTGCAGTGGGAAACTGCTGGGGATTGTTTTGCCCGTTACTTAGTGCGGATTCGGGAGATGCGCGAATCTGTGAAGATTCTTCGCCAAGCCCTTAAGGGACTTCCTGGTGGCCCTTACGAAAACTTGGAAGCTAAGCGGATGGCAGAAGGGGCAAAATCTGAGTGGAACGATTTTGATTACCAGTACATCGGTAAGAAAATCTCCCCTACCTTCAAGATTCCCAAAGGCGAACACTATGTCCGCGTCGAGTGTGGCAAAGGTGAACTGGGAATTTTCTTGATTGGGGATGATAACGTTTTCCCCTGGCGTTGGAAGATTCGCACTCCCGATTTTGTTAACGTGCAAATCCTACCTCACATCATTAAGGGTGTGAAGGTGGCTGATATCGTGACAATTTTGGGCAGTATCGATATCATCATGGGTTCAGTGGATCGATAAAGAAAATGAAAAAGGCAAAAGGAAAAAATCACTTTTGCCTTTTTCATTTTTCATGTCTAGCTTAGATAAACAATGGGTGAGGAGTTGATAATGCAAGTTCCAGAAATTACTCAGACACTCTTAGATGCGAAAAAAAATAAGAAACTAAGCTTTGGCGATTTAGAAAAAATATTGGGACGTGACGAGGTATGGATTGCAGCGGTGATCTACCGTCAAGCTAGTGCTTCTGAGGAAGAGGCGAATAAGCTGGTTTCTGCATTAGATGTTAACCCAGTTTATGCTAAAGAATTAACAGAAAGTCCTCTAAAAGGCTTGGGGCCAGTTGTTCCTACTGATCCTTTGATTTATCGATTTTATGAAATAATGCAGGTTTACGGAATGCCAATCAAAAGCGTCATTCACGAAAAGTTTGGTGATGGCATTATGAGCGCAATTGATTTTACCTTGGATGTGGAGAAGGAAGAAGATCCCAAAGGCGATCGCGTAAAAGTCATCATGTCTGGCAAGTTTTTGCCCTACAAAAAGTGGTAACTCGTTGCTAGGGTTGGGGAAAGGCGATCGCGTTCTTGATGAGACGCTGGAAAGAGCGATCGCTTACCTGTTGAACTCCTGTGTTAAATATTTTTTTGGAGATAACTGTGGCGAATCAACCTAATGCGGTAGAGTGGACACCCGAAGCCGAAGCCAAGCTGAAAGAAATTCCCTTTTTTGTCCGTCCTGCTGCTAGGAAAAAAATCGAAAAATTTGCCCAAGAAGCAGGGCAAAAATTAATAACAGCGGAAGTTTATCAGCAAGCTAAACAACAGTTTGGGCAGTAGCAGCGGCGTAAAGTTTAGGGGCGATCGTTTTATGTTCAGTTGAGATAGCGATCGCGTAATTATCATCTCTGGCAAGTTTTTGCCCTACAAAAAATCGTAGCACTCAGCCCCATAGCCCATCTAATAACCGCTACGGCTGGTTGTTATGTTCAGTGTACCTATCGTCCCACTATTATTTGTCGTACTAGGGGCGATGGGATACGCGCTTGGTAAGGTAGTCGAGGGTGTGGTTATCAACCCTCCATAATTCGTTGTTGTACCAGGTGCCGAGGGATACTTAGTCGGCAAAGTGGCGGTAGGTCTAGCTATTGACGCAGGTGGCAAAGTTGTAGACTGGGGAGTAGTTGTAAAACTTGGCTCCATTGTAAAGAGTTTCGACTTATTTGTATTTTTTTTAGCTTTGTTCTTCTTGCTTGAAGAACTCTTTTTCGTGCCAGTCTCCTTAGAGGAAGCTTGCTGCACGAAATCTGGTCGGGAATTGCGCTGGGAAATTAATGTAAAACTGACAAAAGAAGAGATACCTGCAACGACAGACAGACTTAGAACGCTTAAGAGTAAATACTTTCTTTTGTATGCTTCTTTTGATATAGTCCGCAGGTTCATAGGTGTTCCGTTACTTTAGTACAATACTCGTCTTCTGGACGAAACCGAGGTTATTACGCAAATATACGTATACACTCAATTTAACTTTAGGTAATCTTTAAGTAAAGCTGCCACCCTTCCGAGTACATCTTTACTAAATATTTACAAATATCGGTATATTTCCGCCTAATTATAAAGTTACTGTGAAGCGATCGCGCCAGTAATACGCAGAGAAACGGATGCGATCGCTCAAGTCGCACTATTTTAAACTCAGTAAACTTACTTATTAATCCGTCTTAGGGCAGATGCAGACGGGTACTTACCAACTACTATTAATTCTTGTCGTTCTAGAATGCGCTCATCGTTGTTAAAATCTAGAATTCGTGCAGTTACTTCGCCAATATCTGTCAGCGGTTGAATCGCATTGTCATCTAGTCGAAAAATATACCTGGCGATTGTAAATCGCGGCTATACAAACAAAGTCCGCCTTCGCGGACTTTTGAAACCCGCATAGGCGGGTTTAGTCTGTCTAGATGCGAATAGAATTCGCCCTTTTCACTTTAAATACTTACTCAGCTTTAATATACTTATAAGCCCGTGCTTTTGCTAGGATCATTATATGTTCTAGCGTCAGGAAATGGTCTAATTCCCGCTTTTCATCTGGTGTAAGTTCTCCGGCTTTGTGTTTATAAACCAAGTCTTCTAAACGTTCTTGTGCTGCTTCTAATAGTCGAAAATTAACAACACTTAGAGGAGTCGTTCCAGCAGCAATGAAGTCAATAATTTCGTCATAGACTTTGGTTGTCTTTACAGCGGTCATGAGTTTATCTCCATTTTTCTCTAATTTTACTTATCTAATTCTTTTAGTTTCTCAATGGCGAACTCGCGAACTTTCTCATCTGGGTCATTAAGAGAGCGATCGCGTCCACCTTTCAAGCAGAAAAAGCGCGATCGCTTCCTTCGCGACAAATTGTATTTTGGGGAAGCGATCGCGCTTTCCAAGAACAAGCAAATCGCCCACAGACTGGAATCGATGCTCCACAAACAAAGCCTGCCGACCCACGCTGAATTAAGTCCGCGTAGGCGGACTTGGTTTGTGTAGCCGCGATTTCCAATCGCCAGGTATTTTTGCTACCTGCGTCGGAGGAAGACAATTTCTGGGAGTGAATTGGAAACGTGTCAAAAGAATTTTTCGCCGTTGGCAAAATTATATCGATCTCATCGACAGCCTTGGCTAAAGTATATATATTAAAAAGTTTTTAAACGCTCTCATAACGCCAACCAAAACGCTATCGGTACGCAAAGAAAACTTTAAATTTTCCTCTGCGTACCGAGCGCATTTTTAACTCAGAAATTCGCGGGGGTCGGTTACATATCCAGTCAACGCCGAAGCCGCAGCAGTATAAGGCGAAGCTAAATAAATCCCCGCCTCTTTATTCCCCATCCGACCGGGGAAATTGCGGTTAGTCGTAGAAACGCAAATTTCCGGCTCATTCAGACGCCCGAAAGTATCCTTGGGGCCACCCAAACAAGCGGCGCAAGAAGGTGCCGCAGGCTCAATGCAACCAGCCGCCAAGAAAATCTCAGACAGAGTTTGCCCTTCGTACTTCTGGGTGAACAAATCTTCGTAGACTTTCTGCGTTGCTGGTACTAGATAAGTAGGAACCTTCACCTGCTGTCCCTTAAGAATGCGGGCAGCGTACATAAAATCTGAGGTTTTGCCGCCAGTGCAAGAACCGATATAAACTCGGTCAATCTTGACATCCCGGCATTCCCGTGCCAAAGCACGATTATCTGGAGAATGGGGCTTAGCGACAACTGGCTCTAACTTGGAGACATCATAATGCCGATCCGAGTAGAAACGAGCGTCAGCATCCGTATAAACTGGCTCAAAGGGTTTGTTAGTCCGGGCGCGGACGTACTCAAAGGTCGTCTCATCCGGGGCGACAGTGCCATTTTTGCCACCCGCCTCAATCGCCATATTACACAGCGTCATTCGGTCTTCCATCGAAAGACCGTCGATGGTACTACCGGAAAATTCCAGCGCCCGATAGGTGGCTCCAGCAACCCCAATATCTCCAATGATTTGCAATATCAGGTCTTTCGCCAACAGGTAATTCGGTATGTCGCCATCAAAGACAAAGCGCATCGTCGCTGGGACTTTAATCAGCAGCTTGCCGGTACCCATAATGAAACCAGCGTCCGTGTTGCCGATACCAGTGGCGAACTGACCAAAAGCGCCCGCGTTGCAGGTGTGGGAATCGGTACCAAACAGCACTTCCCCAGGACGGGTGTGACCTTCTTGTGCTAGGGCAATGTGGCAAACACCTTTGTAATCAGGGTTAGCTTTAAAGTCGGCTCGGTCGGTGATGTCGTAGAAATATTTAATGTCTTGCTCTTTGGCAAAGTCGCGCAGAATATCAACGTTGCGGTTAGCGCGTTCGTCGGCAGTAAAAATGTAGTGGTCTGGAATCAAAACAATTTTTTCTTTGTCCCAGACTTTGGCATCTGCGCCAAATTCCCGCTTGAATACCCCGATTGTACCGGGGCCGCAAACGTCATGAGTCATTAACAAATCAACGTTTACCCAGATATTGTCTCCCGGTTCAACAACAGACCGACCGGAAGCACGGGCTAAGATTTTTTCGGTGAGGGTCATCCCCATAAGTATTCTCCTGCAAAGATGCTTTAATAGCGATCGCTTTACCATCACTCAAGGGCAGCGAGTAGCGCTTTCCCGCATACGCCGGAAGCGAGTAGCGCATTCCTTAATGATGCCAACTTTTTCTAGAAATATGTCATTTTATATCGCCGTCCTCAACGAGTTGCGATTTTTTTGTTTGTAGGTAGCGCAGGTGTCATCACGACAGGCATCCTGCTATAGCAATCCTAAATGATTTGTGAAACCCTGTAGGGACACAGGACTGCCGTGTCCCTACAGGGCGAATACTCGTTAACAACTTAAATAAGATTCCTATACAAATGAAATAGGACTGTTATATCAATTTAATTTAAGCTATTAGCCATTAGTCTAATAACTAATGACTAATAACTAATAATTTACCACTTGAGCAAATTAAACTGCTCCATGTCCACCGTTTCGCGGTTGCGGTAAATTGAAAGCACAATTGCCAAACCAACAGCAGCTTCAGCCGCCGCAATTGTAATCACAAAAACAGTAAAAACCTGACCTTTAATTTCTTGGGGATCTAGATAATTAGAAAACCCCATTAAATTCAGGTTTACTGCATTCAGCATCAATTCAATCGACATCAGCACCCGCACTGCGTTGCGGCTGGTAATCAAGCCATAAATGCCGATGCAGAAAAGGGCAGCGGCTAATATTAGAAAATACTGAAGTTGCAGTTGCATGAGTTTTCTTTGCTTCTATGTATTGGTATCTACGGGGAGTTTTGTGCTTTCAGTGCCTACCGTCAAAAGTTCGCGGGGACGTTCTTGCAAAGTTAAAGCTTTTGTTTGAGCTAGTTCGGAGACTATTTCTTCTGGAATATATTCGCGACGCGCCAAAATAATTGCGCCCACCATTGCCATCAACAACAGTATAGAAACTAGCTCAAATGGCAGCAAAAAGTCGCTGAAAAAATGCTCACCCAACTGCACAATGGTACTTTCAACAGCATGGGGTAAGCTGGATAAAGCCCAAGGAGTTCTTACCACCATCGTTCCCAGAAGCGCAAACAAACCGACACATACAAATCCGGTTGAACCTTGACGAATCCAACGATTGCGAATGGGTGTAAAGTCCTCCCTCTTGTTCACCAACATGATGGCGAACAAAATCAAAACGTTAACAGCTCCAACATAGATGAGAACCTGCGCCGCTGATACAAAATCTGCATTCAGGAGAAGGTATAAACCAGCAATGCTGATAAATACTCCGCCCAACAAAAATGCTGAGTAGACAATACTAGAAAACAGCACTACTCCTAATGCTGCCCCAATCATCATCACCGACAGCAAGCCAAACGAAACAATCTGAACGCCTTCTGCTAGATTCACTGCTTTTTGTCCTTTGCTAATTGCTAATTGCTAGTGCCTAATGGCTAATTGATTAAAACCATTAGCCATTAGTCATGAGCAATTAGCCACTGACTTTTATTTTTCCATCTGTTCCAGAATTTCCTCTGGACGCTGACCAGCGCGAACAGAACCAGCAGGTAGGTCGTGCGGCTCCATGACACCTTTCGGCAGGTAGGCTAGTTCGCGTAGCGGTGTCACCATCGGGTCTTGCGTGACTTTATACGGCAGACGACCGAGTGCCACGTTGTCATAATTCAATTCGTGACGGTCGTAGGTGGAAAGCTCGTAATCTTCAGTCATCGACAAGCAATTAGTCGGACAGAATTCTACGCAGTTACCGCAAAAGATACAAACTCCGAAGTCGATGCTGTAATGTTTGAGCTGTTTCTTTTTGCTTTCCTTGTTAAATTCCCAATCCACCACTGGCAGATTTATAGGGCAAACCCGCACACAGACTTCGCAGGAAATACACTTATCAAATTCAAAGTGAATTCTACCCCGGAAGCGTTCGGAGGGAATGAGTTTTTCGTAGGGATACTGTACAGTAATTGGACGGCGCTGCATATGGTCGAAAGTCACGGACAATCCTTGACCAATATACCGAGCCGCCTGCACAGTTTCTTTAGCGTAATCGCCAACTTGTTTGAGGAACTTCAACATTGTTCGTGTCTCTCTCTATCCAATTTTGGATTTTGCGGAGGTGGGAGTTTCTGGGCCTCCGATGATTTTGGATTTTGCGGAGGTCGGAGTTTTTGGGACTCCGATGATTTTGGATGTTACAACTAATCCAAAATCTAAAATCTAAAATCGGACTAGCCACCAAAAGCACCAGGAAATGCGAGTTTTAGCGCTGCGGTTAATAGGAGGTTTACCAGCGATACTGGCAGCAGGAATTTCCAACCCAAATTAAGCAATTGGTCAATGCGAACGCGAGGTAAAGTCCACCGAAGTAGAACGGCAATGAAGATGAGGAAGTAAGCTTTCAGCAGAGTCATTGTGATTCCCAGAGAGGCATCAATTACCTGCAACAAGGGACTCGCTTCATTGAATCCCAGCCAGCTGCCTAACATCTCAATGGGAATAGGGAATTCCCAGCCGCCTAGATACAAAATGGCAACCAGTAGGGCGGAGAGAACGAGGTTGACGTAGGAACCAATGTAAAATAAACCGAATTTCATTCCTGAGTATTCGGTTTGATAACCTGCAACCAATTCTTCTTCTGCTTCTGGCAAGTCAAAGGGAAGTCTTTCGCATTCTGCTAAGGCTGCAATCCAAAAGATGATGAATCCTACGGGTTGTCGCCAAATGTTCCAGCTGAAAATGCCGTAGCCAGATTGCTGTTCTACGATGTCGATGGTGCTAAGACTGTTAGACATCATAGCGATCGCTAATACGGACAGCGCTAGCGGAATTTCGTAACTAATTGACTGTGCTGCTGCTCTCAAGCCACCTAGCAGCGAATACTTGTTGTTTGAGGAATAGCCAGACATCAGCAAGCCAATCGGGGCAATGCTGGAAAGCGCAATCCACAAAAAGACCCCTACGCTTATGTTAGCAATTACCAGGTTTTGTCCGAATGGCACAATTAAATAGGACAAAAACACTGGAATAACGACGATAATCGGCCCCAGGGTGAATAGCAAGCGGTCAGTCTTGGCTGGTACAATATCCTCTTTAAAAACCAGCTTCAGACCATCGGCTACTGGTTGTAAAACGCCCAATGGCCCGGCGAATTCTGGGCCAATGCGCTGCTGAGCGGCAGCAGAAATTTTCCGCTCCAGCCATACAACTACCAAAACGCCGACCGTGGCACCAATGATCATCAAAAACATTGGTAGCGGCATCCAAATCGCTTTGGCAGCACCAGCTGGGATGCCCAAATCCTTGAGGGATTCGATAAAAGTTCCTTGTAGGTCAATGCCTGGGTTCATGAAAGCCATCGCTAAGTAATTACTGAGCTGATTCGAGACACCGGGTGTCGAATCTGTCTATCTTTTCTATTGTGAAGATTTTTTTACGACCCCAGTGTTTAGTATATCGTTGCAGAGTATCCAGCCCAGCGTGGCCCATGAGAAATTCTACTTATCAATTTGGTTAAGGGATTGTATGTGAGCAGCGAGCGATCGCATTCAGATGGATGTGTAAAGTGCGATCGCTTGCTCCTTATGCTCCAGTGCGCTATGAGCAATGCTCATCCAACCAAACAACTAAATCCGTTGCAGTCTGAAAATCTAACAGCGCCTCGCCCAACTCCTCCAACTGCGCGACGGATAATGTCCCAATCTGCTCTTGCAGTTCTTGGTCAACAGAACCAAATCGACGGGTTAGCTGACGCAGGACAAGCGATCGCGCCTCTTCTTGTTTTCCTTGTTGCAACCCTTGTTGCACTCCCTTTTGGATGATGGCTTGATAAGTTACTGATTCCTGCATAATTTCCTCCCTCAAGAGTTGGCGAATTAAACTTTCTTCAAACCGCAAACCAGCCAGCACCTCGACACAAGCAGCGAGATTCCCCCGCTCCTCTGGTTCTTCGATCATATCGATCCCGGCTGCGACCTGCTCCAATAAGGCGTTGGGAGTGTTGCTTCTAGCTAGCGTAGCCAATGGCAACAAGGCACTGTTTGCCAAAAGTGGGGCTGGGTCTTCCTCCCACAGGCGGATAACTCGATACCTATGTCTGGTATTAGTTGCAGCGAACTGCTCGGTAAAGACAGCTTCAGAAGTGGTGGACTTTAAAAAAATGACGACTTGCTCAATGGGACAGCGATACTGTCGATACAGTCGCACCCAATAGTCGAGCATTCTAAATGGTAGTGGTGGCTCCGATGCTGGCAGGGTTTGAAATTCTATGTGCAGAATTTGGTTGGCAGTTTGCAACAGCGTGAGAGAATCGGCGCGAATTGGTTCGGTGCTAAGTTCAGTTTTGAGTACCTGAATTTCGGTAGCTTCATCTGAGAGTAGCCAGCGCACGAACTCGGCTGGGTACTGTTCTGCCAGATATTTGCAAATATTATCGTAATCCAATGGTAAGCGTGGGTTGAGATTCTTTGCTTACTTTACTGGGTGATCGTGAATTAGAGCGATGCGAAGAGAGCGCTAACACGCAAAAACTTCTGAAAAATAGCGATTAATCGATTAGCGCTTGGAATCCTTAAATAGAAGCTAGTTTTTTATCGCTTCTCACCTCTATTTGTTATGACTCAGCCAAATCTTTTGGAATTCGCAAAGCTTGGAGATGCAAGTCCCATTATTTGCCTGCATTCCTGCTGGAGCTATTTGCAATCAAGTTGGTGAGTTTGGGAGCCGTGTCACCTCTAAAAGTGTTTGGAATCTAGTTGGCGATTATGGAAGCCGTATTTCCGATACAAGTGCTTATAACACTAATACCAATCAGCCCCCTGTAATCGTAAATGAAAATAATTAAATTATAGGGTTTTTAACAGTAAATACAAGAATAAAAGGTGCGGTTGACCATGATTTGCTCCATAAAGCTATGTGTCAGCAATAACACGCTAGCACTGATAACCAGAAATACTAAAACTTATATAATTGTGTTTGGGTCAAAAAAGAGCGATCGCTCTTAACCTCAGTTTTTGTAAGGAGCGATCGCTTCTTACCCATACGTAAAAAAAGCGTCATCGCTTCCCCATTTTTCCCTATTTTTAGGAAAAGCGATCGCTCATCTGGTCTAGTCTATAAAAAAGCGCGATCGCTTTGTTGGACTAAGGGGAAACGATTGAAGAAGCCATTTCCAATCTGAAAGAAGCTACAAAGCTATACTTGCAAGAGTTTACCTGAATTAAATCTTTGTTTTCTTATTAAGAATTGCGGTACCCCTCAAGAAAAATGTAGAGACGTTTTTAGGAAACATCTCTACATGAGAAATAGTTTTTTGTTTTAACTTGTGACTAACGCTGGTCGATGGGGATATAGGCAGATCCGCGATCGCCAGTGTACATTTGGGTAGGACGGAAGATGCGGTTTTCTCCGAGCTGTTCTTTCCAGTGAGCAAGCCAACCAGCTACGCGAGCGATCGCAAACACCGGAGTAAACAAATCTGTGGGAATTTCCATTTTCCGATAAACCAAACCAGAGTAAAAATCTACGTTTGGATAGATGCCTTTTGAGCCTAATTTTTCCTCAACTGCTTTTTCCAACTCCACGGCAATGTCGTAGTATTTATCGTGTCCAAACTTCTCAAACAACTGCTCTGCTAAACTTTGCAAAATTGTTGCTCGCGGATCTTTCACCTTGTAGACGCGATGACCAAAGCCCATAATTTTAGACTTGGGCGGCAAATTATCCAGCCAAGGGCGGACATTTTCCACAGAGCCAATTTCTTCTAACATGGTGATGACTTCTTCATTCGCCCCACCATGCAGAGGCCCTGCTAGAGTTCCCACAGCTGAGGCTACCACCGCGTAGGGGTCAGTCAGAGTCGAAGCCGTTACCCTAGCTGAGAAGGTGGAAGCATTCATCGTATGCTCTGCATGGAGCGTCAGACAGACATCGAAAATCCTAGCCGCCAAGGGATCGGGTTCCCGCTCGTTTAGCATATATAGGAAATTGCCAGCGTAGTCGAGATCGTCGCGAGGACGCACCGGGTCGTTACCTTTCCGCATCAGCTGGAACGCCGCCACCATTGTCGGAATCTTTGCTAAAAGGCGCACCACGGCTTGGCGAATGTAAGCTGGGTTATCCAAGGCGCGACGGGAGTAAAACAGTCCTAGAGCCGCTGCTGAGGCTTGCAAGGCATCCATCGGGTGTCCGGTTTCGGGGAAGCATTTCATCATGTCCCGGATGCGATATTTAATCCGCCTGTGGTAGCGAATTTCACTTTCAAAGGCTTCGAGTTCTTCCTTTGTCGGGAGTTCACCCCAAATTAATAAATACGACGTTTCCAAAAACGTACTTTTTTCTGCGAGGTCTTCGATACGAATGCCTCTATATTCCAGTATCCCCTGTTTACCATCGACGTAGCTGATGCTGGATTGGGCAGCCGGAATGCCTTCTAGACCTGGTTTATACTCGCAGACAGTCATGTTACTACCAGTTGGGTGAGTGAAACATTTTCAGGGTAACTTACCAAAAATGGATGTATCGGTCGCCCTTTTTACCAGAATTATTTTATCGGCATTACAGTAACAGCTTGGGTGCTGTCAGCCAAAATAGTTCGCTATTACCTATCGGCGAACCGCTAGATGGCAAGTTTAACCCGATAATTCCTGCTTTTTTCAGGATGATGGCTGCTTTGGCATTACCCCAAACCAAGATTTCTGCCCAATTTCCCAAGTCTGGTTGATGACCAACTAGCGCTAACTGGGAACCGCCTGAGTTTTGCCATGCTTCTAACCAGTTGATCCAAGTATGGATGTTTCCACTGGGAGCAAGTTGGTTTGATTCTTCTAGATGGGAACTCAGATTAGTGCGGTAGAGAATTTCGGCAGTTTGACGCGCCCTGACTAGGGGACTGGTTAGAATCAGGTCGAAATGCAGATCCAACTCTTGCAGCCGTTTTGCTACTTTACCAGTTTTTTGCTGCCCAACGGCTGTCAAGGGGCGATCGCTATCGCTTTCATACTCAGATGGATCGGCTGCGATTCCATGACGAATTAAGTATAGTTTAGTGGTCATTGGTAATCGTCTTGCCCACTCCCCAACCTTTACTCTCCATGAAGTAGGTTATCTTTGGGGTTGACCAAGCGGAGGAGTTTTTGCTTGATTTGGCTGTCAAAAACTTCCCATTTTATCTTGGCGTACTCGGAATTTTCATTAAAGCCGCCCAAAAATCCCATCGGGATTTCAAAGCCGCCTGCTGAAAGTCTACCACCACCAAAGAAGCGTCCCTGACTGTCTTGCCCAAAGGCTTCTTTGATAAATTCGTCGGGGTCGAGGGTAAGTTTGCTGGTTCTCAGGGAACCGATGACAACTTCGAGTTCTTCGTCTTCGTCGTGGACAATCCCGTAAACGACAGCAGTGTGGACGTTTTCTTCTGTTACCAGAAAATCTGCCGCTTGGGGGATGGCATCTCGGTCTTCATAGCGAAGGTAGCCGACACCAGCGATGGAGAAGTTATTCTGGACGCTGCGGTTAGTAAGCGATCGCTCGATCACATCCATCACCCGCTTAGACCGATAAGCCTGCAAAACTGCATTCAGCAGTTGAGCATCATAAAATCGGCTCAGATACCCCGCCGCCTGAAAATCCTCTTCCTGCGCCTGCATCAGTCGGTTAGTATCCGACCTTAACCCGTGCATCAACGCCGTAGCGCATTTAACGTGATCGCTGACGCTGCTATCTAACTTCAGCAAACCCCCCTGGAGATACTGAGTTAAAATCGTGGCAGTAGCTCTGGTACTAGGGCGAATATCTGTAAATTCCGCGTTCAGTTCGTTCTGGGTACTGTGATGGTCAATCACAACCCTGATCGGGATGCCAGCATTTTGCACCAAAGGCAGTAATTGACAAGTAGTGCCTTGATTATCAATCAAAACGCATCCTTGATACACGGATAAATCTTTTTCCTTCAGGCTCTGGATACCCCAGCGTCTAGCAGGTAAACCCGTAAGTTTAACCAGAGCAATATTTTCCTGATGGCTAAGAGTACCAGCATAGACAATTTCGCACTGGATATTGTACTGCTTAGCAATAAGTTGATACGCCCAAGCTCCAGAAAGAGCATCTGGATCGGGAAAATCTTGCAGTAGCACCAGCTGGCGATCGCCTCGGTGACGCTCTAAACTTTGTCGTAGCAACTCGACTACACGTTCTGGCGACGGTTCGTTCGACACTCTTCTAGAATAATTCCCCGAAGCATTGCTCGATTTGGCAGTTGGCTCCATTTCTTGAGTTTCCACAACAAACGCTGAATTTTGCTGATTGTCTATAGACATCGATTCAGCGCCTATTGAAGAACCATTGAGAGGCTTGAGCAAATTTGATTGCATATAAATGACGCAATGTCAAAGTATTTTCTGATTAATATTCCAGTTGCTGCCGCGATCGTCCTCACACTTACTGCCAGATGTTTGAGGGTTGGTCAAAATTGATCCAGGCTATGAACAAGAAGGCTACATATGCTTCAAACCCGCTTTTTCTGAGCCAACCAGGTTGTCAGACGGTGGTGATAGGATGCCGAGCTGGACAGACCGACTTATTCCTTGATCTTGACAAAAAAATTGACCAGCCGCACTCCCTCTGTGGTGGCGTTTTCCGGACTTGACACAGAAACTTAACAGGCTAGAAATACAAGTTTGTTCTTTCTTTTGACTTTTGACAAAAAACCCCCTGCACCTCTTGATTGGTGTAGGGGGTTTAAAGACCAATTACATATTTTCGCCATTCCTGATGCGTACCACTCTTGAGGTGTTTAGCAACCTCAAAGTGCAGGCTACTGTATGGTTTTCGGGGAGGGTGTCGCAATATCATATTTGCTTCTTTCGGAGTGCGGCTACCTTTGTTGACATTGCACCGGACGCAAGCGGTGACAATGTTTTCCCAGCTATCACCACCACCGCGAGAACGGGGAATCACATGATCGAGGGTTAAATCATCACCCGTGTAAGAGCAGTATTGACAAGAGTGATTATCACGATGGAGGATATTTCGACGAGTCAGAGGAATTTCCTTGTAAGGAACTCGGACATAGTATCGCAGTCGAATAACCGTTGGTAATGGGAACTCTGTATATACGAGTTTGCCGTTGTGTTCAACTTGTTCGGCTTTCCCTTTGATCAACAAGACTGCCGCGCGTCGCCAGCTCGTTATATTGAGCGGTTCATACGAGGCGTTTAACACCAGAACCTTGCCCATAAGTGATCGAGATAAGAGAAGATTTTCCCAGATAGTAACACAGCTGCCATAGGGGCAGCCGGGGAAAGTGGGAGATCCTTGTTAAGAGTTTCCGACTGGAAACACTCATAAGAGAGGCGCTGGCTCCCCAAGGACTCAGGAAAGCTTGGATGATACGTGAAGCGGTCGCCTCGCTAATAGCATTCCCAGTTGAAAATTTTTAACGAAAAAATATTTGATTGTGTAGGGACAATGCCATGTCCCTACAGATGTATCGCTTTTCAGACGCACTTAGAGAACTACGTGGTTTTTAACTTTTTTCCCAGTCAGGAGATAAGTCGTCATGTCGCCTTTGCCTTTTACTTGAATGACACCCCGCTCCTGAAACTGATACTGATATTTTAATAACTCGTATGTAGCATCTGTAACTTGTATTTCACCGGGTATTCCGTGGGATTCCATGCGAGAGGCGGTATTTACCGTGTCACCCCACAGATCGTAAATAAACTTTTTGATACCAATAACGCCAGCAACGACTGGCCCAGTGTTGATGCCGATACGGATGCTGAAAGTTTTATCATTTTTGCGGTTAAAGTGAGCGATCGCATTCTGCATATCCAGCGCCATCGCAGCGATCGCTTCTGCGTGATCGGCTCTGGGTGTCGGCAAACCACCTACTACCATATAGGCATCGCCGATAGTTTTAATTTTCTCCAATCCGTGTTTTTCAGCTAATAGGTCAAAAGCTGAAAATATCTCGTTAAGCAACTCTACGAGTTTAGTTGGCGGTGTATCAGCAGAAAGTTCTGTAAAACCAACAATATCGGCAAATAAAACTGTCACTTCGGCAAAACTGTCAGCAATGGTACTTTCATCTCCTTTCAGTCGCTCAGCAATTAACTTCGGTAAAATATTGAGCAACAGTAATTCCGATTGTTCCTGTTGATAGCGCAGTGCTTCTTCTGCTAGTTTGCGCTCAGTAATATCTTGAACAGTGCCTTCGTAATACAAAACTTGCCCTTGAGAATTTCTAACGCTGCGTGCGCTTTCAGAAATCCAAATAATACTACCATCGTGACGATAAACTTGAGATTCAAACCGGGACACCGAATTATCCTTCTGCATAGCAGCAATAAATTCCGCACGTCGGTTAGGGTCAACGTAAACTTGCTGCTCAATATTGGTAATCTTCGCCATCATTTCTTCGGCTGAAGAGTAACCATATATGCGTGCTAATGCAGGATTCACGCTGATATAACTTCCTTCAAGAGTGGTTTGGAAAATGCCTTCAACCGCGTTTTCAAAGATGCTGCGATATCTCTCTTCGGCTTGGCGCAGTGCTGCTTCAGCTTGCTTGCGTTCGGTGATATCGCGGGAGTTAACTACCATACCTGCTATTGATGGATCGTCCAGTAGATTGCTACCAGTTGATTCTAGAAAACACCAGGAGCCATCCTTTCGCGGAAAACGATATTCACAAGAAAAAACAATATGAGGGTTGTCAAGAGATTTTTGGAAAGTATCTGCAACGCGAGAAATATCATTTGGGTGAACCATGTACAACGTATTTATGCCGATTAAGTCCTCCTTCTGGTATCCCAAAATGTTGAAAACCGAAGGACTTTGATAGCGGGTAATGCCGTCAGCTCCAAAAATAGTGATTAAATCCGAACTGTTGAGAATCAGAGAGCGGAATTTAGCTTCACTGGTAGCGAGTGCGGCTTCAGCAAGGCGTGCGTCGCTTGCTTCCATCGCCAAAGCACCCATATACGCCAAATAACTAGCAAAATTCTGCTCCTCCAGCGCCCAGCGTCGAACTGTACCGATGTGTTCCAGACAAAGCACCCCCACTGTTTGCCCACCAACCCGAATTGGCGCATCCAACATAGAAGCAATCCCCAAAGGAGCGAGATAAGATGCGGAAAACTCCTGAGTTCGAGGATCGGTGTGAGCATCGTCAGCTGCAATTACCCGATCCGCTTCCAACGCTTGGAAATAGCCTGGATAGTCAACATCTGCCAGTTCTGCGCCACTGGTATGCTGCTGGTTACGCAATTCATACAAGTCAACGCAAACCAATTTTAGATTTTGGTTTGTTTCCTCTGCCCTGTTCCCACTCTCCCACTCTCCCCAGTCGCCAGTCGAGAGCCTCCAATTGTAGAGCCACACACTGGCGCGTTCCACGTCTAGAGTGTTAGTTGCTGTCTCGGTAATCTCCCGCCATGCAGCACTCAAATCTCCGGCGTAGATGGGCTGACACCTAGCCATATCCAACAACGCTGTCTGCTGTTTGCGTAGCCGAGTCTCGCTTTCTTGGAGTGTCGCTTCTTTCTGGCGAATTTCTGCTTCAGCTTGTTTGCGCTGGGTGATATCCCGAACTACGATACACAACACCTCTCTGCCACCATAGGAAATCGGGTTGGCAGAGACTTCCACATCCACAAGAGTTCCATCTTGCCGCTGGTAGCGCCGTTCTCCCAGGACATGATGTTTTTCTGTCAGGATACGCTGAATATTTTGGTCAATGGTTTCGCGACGCGAGGCTATTACGTCATAAATTGTCAGTTCTAGCAACGCCGTGGAGGTGTAACCCACCAGTTCAGCAAAGGCGGTATTAGCTTCCAAAATGCGTCTGGTATCAACATCAACCAGAAAAATTCCTTCCGAGGCTTGCTCAACTACGGCGCGGTGACGTTCTTCGCTTTCTTGTCGCTGACGCACTTGATGTTCTAAGGCTGCCAGCATCAAGTTGATGTTGTCACTCAAGCTGGACAATTCATCTTTTCCCTGGCTTTCAAGGCGCATAGAAAGGTCGTTGCTGTTGCCAATTTTCTTTACCCCAGCGTTCAAAGAAGCCAACCGCGACAAAACTAATCGCTCCAGAAGCAGCAAGGTTATGCCGCCAAAAACCGCTCCCACCACTAGCAGGGATGCGATGAGATAGCGCAGGCGGATTTTGCCTTGCTGGTAAATTTCTCTGGGGATGTCCACCCGCAACAGCAGCGCCGGCTTGCCGTAGATGTCTTTTAGTATGGTGTATCCGGCTGTGCGATCGCTTGTGGCGTTGACTGCAATCTGTCCTTTCTGCAACAAACCTTTTTGCGCTGCTTGAAAGTCGGCAGGCATTTTGGCATCATTTAGCCTGTGTATGGTGACGGGGAAACGGTTGATCCGACTTATCTTTTCCAAAGCGGCAGCATCTAGGTAGCGCCCAAAGATTAAGGCTCCGCGATTCGCTCCTTTGCCATTGGTTGGTAAAATAGGCTGCGAATTAATCAGCATTGCCCCTTCAGGAAGCAGCAGCAGTCCCGCCAAACTGCGATTAGATAGGGGACGTTGTAAAAGCGGATCTTTGGGGGAAATGCGTTCTCGAATCAACGCTGGAATCGGCGTTTTTTTCTGGCTTTTTAAATCAAAACCTGTGCCAAAGACAATTTTTGAGTTTTTGTCGATGTACAGCACCAAGTTAACCCGTAAGTTGGTGAGGGATTCTGGAATGAGATTTGATTCTATGTAAGCTTGGTTTGGGTTTTCGATAAAGTTGTAAGTGTCATCCCACTTAGCCCAATCAACAGCAGTAACGCTTAAGTCGTTTCCGGTTTCGGCAAAAATAT
Source organism: Trichocoleus sp. FACHB-90 (assembly GCF_014695505.1). NCBI lineage: Bacteria > Bacillati > Cyanobacteriota > Cyanophyceae > Leptolyngbyales > Trichocoleusaceae > Trichocoleus > Trichocoleus sp. FACHB-90. Next base: position 81,743 of record NZ_JACJOK010000020.1, on the reverse strand, counting down.
TAATTGTTCCCTTAACCACTTGGCGAGCATTGTGTTCCTCTGCTCTGGTGAGGCTACGCAACAAGATGGTCGAGGAGGTGGCATAGAGAACCCCAACTAGACCTACGAGGGTCGCGCCAATGACGAGTAGTGTCTTCGTTCGCAGTCTCATTTGTAGGGCTGACAAGGTTAGGGTGATTACAGTTCTATTTAGGCACAGGACTATAGACGACATTATTGTCTATAGTCCATCGTCTATCCTCTATCGTCTATCGTCCAGTGTGAAATTGCTAACGATCCGGCTTAATTTGATGTAGCTCATCTGGAGGTGGCGTTGCTGCTACAAGGGGATGCTGTCGATACATCTCGGATAAGGTTTTGCTCCCCCGCCTGCGGCGACCCCGTTTTTAAGGGGGTGCAAAGAATAGCCGCAATACTGTTCTGTTAAGGCAAGAAAGCCAAAGCGATAATCGTGGTAGCGTTAAGATAGAACGTCTCTACAGGGCTTAAATTCCCACAAGCACCCCTTAACCCTTACAGGATTGGCAATTTTGTAACTACACCTTGTAGTAGCGCCTCTAACCTAAAATCTTGGGTAAAGCAATGGTGCAGAAAGCCAATTTCCCGAACGTGGTCGGGAAATTATTCGCTTTTTCAAAATAGCTTGACGATTTTGGATTTATTGCTAATCCAAAATCTAAATCACAGTAAGCTTGCTGACTCATAAAGCCGTCTGAGAGTTGCCTCAATTCTAGCGCCGTACTGTGGATCTGCTGCCCAACGTCCGCTTAGCTGCTGGATCAGAGGCGCAATCCCTCGCGTGACAAAGCGAAAGCGGGGGTCTACCTGTTCTTGTACCAAAGGCTCCAGACTAGCATAAGCTTTTAAGTGTTGGATATGCGCTCTGACACCAATTCTGGCGCTGGGAAACGATGCACTTTCGGAAGCACCGCCGACAGCTCCTAAACCTGCAAAGTTGTTTTGGCTAGGTCTGATATCGCTACCGAAGCGCAAAAAGCCTGTTTCTACACACATTTGCGAGAAGGCAATATCATAGTTTACGCCTTCGATGGTTGCTTCTTCCCGGTAGAGTTTAGGTAAATCGGGAAACAGGGCGAGGGCGTTCTCATTGTTAGCTTTGAGGAACATAATCAGCTGCACCTCAGATGTATTACCATGTCCCATAATTCGGTCAAACTGACCGGGACAAATTGGTAAAATCGAGCGCAAAAACAGGGTACGGGTGGCGCTATCCCAGTTCACAGAAATATTAAAGCTCCGCAGTTCGACGGCTTTAACATAGACTACACCCCGATATGGTACGCGACGGACTGAGGTGTTATTTGTCAAGTCAATTGAGAGCCTGTCTACCAAGTCAATTGGGATGTAGGCGTTGCTATTGATCAGGATGCCTTTTTCCCCGTACAACTGGTTGTTAATGTTGATATTTATGGGAGCATAGGTAGGATCAGTGCCAGGAACGCTGCCACCATCGCCTCGGCTCCATGAGGCAAGTCCGTCTGCTATTCCTAGTGCTAGGTCGCGGCGACGATTTTGAATTAAAAAGCGGTCGTCTGGGTTGGTGAGAAACCCAACTTCCATCAGCAGGGAGGGAATAGTGATGTTGCGGCAAAATTCTAAACGACCTACGCCTGTGGCTGTGTCTGGTTTAACTCCCCGACTGGGCAATTGGGGAACGCGGCGCAGTAGTGCCAGAAGTAGCAATTCAGCATTTTTCTTGCGCTCGTCGTTGTTGGCAATGTAGTAGACACTAGCGCCTCTAGTCGTTGGGTTGGACATGGCATCGGCATGAATTTCGAGGGCTACATCACCGCTACGAGCGCGGGCGTTTATCCAAGAAATTGTCTGCTCCATTGTCTGGTCGTCGGGGACAGAAAGAACTTCAAAATTGCGCGATCGCAATTCTTGTAAAATTAGGTCGCGCAGTAAAATCATCTCCTGGGCTTCTGTAGTGCCAGCAACTCTCGCGCCCGGCTCTCCAGCACCGTGACCTGCTGAAATAAAAATTCTTCCCATTTCAAATATTCTCCCTGCTGTAAAAGTTATTTATGTCAATCAACCAGAATAAGGATTTTTTGATGTAACGGCTAGTATCGCTCCTAATTCCAAGCTCTCAATGATGATATCGGTATCAATGGGTGCAGTTAGACAAGAAACAGTAATATTTTCGGTATGGTGTGACCCAATATAAACATCCAGATGAATAAAATTGTTGAAGTTTTACCGGATCGGACGGCGCTGATAGAGCGATCGCTGGAAATATGTCTAGAACAAATTCACAAGGCGATAAACGAGCGATCGCTTTGTACTATAGCTTTATCCGGTGGTAGCACTCCCAAGCCTCTGTATGAAGCGATCGCTTCGCAAAATCTTCCTTGGGACAAAATTCACGTATTTTGGGGCGATGAACGCTACGTACCGCCTGATCATCCCGATAGCAATCAACGCATGGCTCGTAGCGCTTGGCTTGACAAAGTTAATATCCCAGCTGCCAATATCCACCCCATACCCACCGACGAAGCCAACCCAGCAGTAGCCGCCGAGAAACACTCTCAACACCTCCGGGAGTTTTTTCAAGTTCAACCAAAAGAGTTTCCGGCATTCGATCTGATTTTGTTGGGGATGGGAGATGATGGACATACAGCTTCTTTGTTTCCCCACACAGAAGCATTACAAGTACGCGAAAAGCTGATAACAGTAGGTGACAAAGACACTCAGCCCCGCATCACCTTTACAGCGCCACTGATTAATCATGCCCGTTGTGTGGTATTTGTTGTTGCTGGTGCTAGTAAACGCCCCGCTTTAGCTCAAGTTTTTGCCTCTACTGCTGATGACATGGAATATCCCAGCCGATTAATCCAGCCCCAAGGGGAACTTTGGTGGCTTTTGGACGAAGCTGCTGGTCTTGAGCTAAAAAGTTAAAATCCCTCGCAATTCGGAATATATTTGAATCTGACCTCCCACTCCACTAATCAGGAGGGATACCGTCCGCAAGGAGATTTTATGATTGTCTGCCCCAATTGTAATCACCAAAATCCTGATGGAGCGCAAGCGTGCGAGGCTTGCTACACTCCCTTACCCGCTACTACAGCGTGTCCCAACTGTGGCGCACCTGTTCAAACCGATGCCACTTTCTGCGGTCAGTGTGGCACTAACCTCAAACCCAGTAACCCTTTAGAGGTAGCATCAGCAGCACCAGGCCCGCTACCCAGCATACCGGATTTAATGAACCCCGATCCGTTGGTAGCACCCGATCCCTTAGAGGTTACTCCACCATCTATCCCCAGTCCAGACATACCAGATCCAGTACCAGTTCCAGCTACTGTGGTCAATGAACCCCCAGCCTCAGGGAGCAGCGCTGAATCCTCATCGGAGCCTTCTTCTCGCAGCACAGGGGCGAGTGGGGCGGCAATGCCTGGTAGCTCTCAAACTCAGCTACAGCAGCAGAGCGCCCGCCTGCTGCATACCCAAACGGATACGATGATAGAATTGCCCTCGCAATTGTCGGTAATTCACATAGGCAAGCCAAATGACCAGATTCCGCCTGATATTGATGTTTCGGGTTTTCCGAATTCAGAAATTGTTTCGCGGATTCATGCCGATATCCGTGTAGAGGGTGATGCCTACTACATTGAAGACGTTGGCAGTTCTAATGGCACATATGTTAACCATAATCCCCTGCCTAGTGGTAATCGGCACCGTCTGAGAACAGGCGATCGCATTAGCTTAGGCAAAGGTGACAAGGTGACATTCTTGTTCCAAGTTTCTTAAGGCTGTCTTCAAATTGCTCATAAAAGCGCCAAAATGTACGCGGTGCAAGCCTTTGGGGTGAGGGGTCATGGCAATTGCAGACAGTTTTTTTAAGTGATAGGCTTGAGGAAATAAATAAGCATCGCTATCAGGTTTGTGTAAATTCCACCCCTAAACCTAAAAAGTATGAGAGCGGTAATCTTACTGAATCAATTCAGAGGTTACACGGACTCAACACCCTCATGGTACGATGCGATTGTAACGCCCGTGGGTATCCTAGACTAAGGACACAAAAAACTGGTGGAACGATGTTAAAAGCTTGTCTATTCCATCTGCTCACGTCGTACCAATTGGCGGTCTGACTCCAGTAGTTGAGAGATAAATCTCAATTTATTGATTGAAGGATGTTACATCTGTTCAGACTGTTACAATTCCCAAGCCTAGAGGCGGAAATATTTAGAATTATGTGACATCGGTGATTACCCTGACACTGCTGCATCCTCTCCAATCTATCCCAGTCCAAAACTGGACTTTTGCCTCCGAATCAGTTATTCGGATCGGACGCTCAACTGAGAATAATGTCATCCTCTATAGCGCCGTTGTTTCTCGTCACCATGTCGAGCTACGCCGTCATGGTGATGAATGGGAAGTTGTTAGTTTAGGTGCTAATGGCACTTATTTAGAAGGAAAACGTATCACCCAAGCGCCAGTAGTGGACGGGATGATTATTCGCTTAGCCAGTTCTGGCCCTCAAATTCAGATTCGCATGGGAGCAACAGAGTCAAAGTCCAGGCAAAACACGGTTGCGGGTAAGCAATCATCCCCCAAAACAGAGGGTCAATCTAAAGATAAAGATACTTTTATAGATCCGAGTTTCTACGAGGGAGAAGACACGAGTAAATCTAAGGAGAAGCTACTAAATAAGTTATAAAATCTGGAAAAATTAAGTTTTTCAGATTGTATTTAGTTGCCTTTGGCGATCCGCGAATTCTACGTGGATGATGCTAATGTTGCAGGGAATGCCCTCAGCTCTTTTTAGGCGCAAGTAAAGTGGTACTGTGAGGACTTCTCAGTTCTTCAAAGCATCAATATATTGGCACAAATTAGTAAGTCTATTTTCATCCGTATAAGGGTTGAGTAATACTGCTCTCAACTACCGATGCCCGCGATAGAGAGGAAGTGAAAGGAAAGTTTCACTCGCTGATGATGAAATGTTTTCTACTCTCTGGTTCATCTGGGATTAAAGGGGGAGTATTGTCCAAACCGCCAGCGCAGAGGGGTAGCACCAGCGATCGCTATTACCCGATCGATTTCAAATTCCACTACACGCAAGGCACCAGTAAATTCTGCTACGCGATCAGCGTCCCATACTACCTTAGCTTTTCCGGTTAGTTGTAAGGTGTTGCCACGTTCAAAGTCAACGAACAATAAGCCAGTATTCGGATTCAGCGAAATATTACCCAGAGTTTGGAACATATTATTACCGGAATAATCAGGAAACACAAGCTTGTTGGCGCTCAACACCTTGACAAAACCTGGGTTTCCGCCACGATGAGATGCGTCAGCACCAGCGTCCGGGTGGAAGCTGGCAATGAAGAAAGTGTCTACCTGGGCAATCTTTTGCTGCTGTTCTTCGCTGAGAGTCTGTCTGTCTTGAATACTAGGTATACTTGGTTGGGCGAAATCGCTCTCTAAGTGGCGTATTTGGATGTACTGGGGACAGTTGAAATACACCTGTTTAGGATGTACATAAATGCTGCCATCAGGCTGAACTTGAGCTTTACCGTTTAACCTTAAGCGCCTGCGAGTTGCCAGATGGATCGCCAGGATACCAATATCATCTCTCACCCGCAAGTTTTCGTTGAGCGGATCGCTATTAACTGGTGCTGCTTTGATCCGCACCGTTCCTGTTACTACCTGGATGAATCCAGGTTCACCAGTCAATAGAGATGCCCATACGCGATCGCTTGTATCGACGGTGCTGGCGATCGCTAGTCGTTGAGTACGCAGAAACTCAACAGCTGCTGGCTTAACAATCTGGCTAATATTGTGACTCAAAGCTTTAGCTGCTTCTTGGACACCCGCACGTTGTTGAATCGCCAGTTCTCCGGAATGATATATAGATGTCATTGCTTGCTTGTCTTACAAACCGGGCATTCCAACGTAACCTGGTAGTTGCTTAATCCGGTTAATCCAAGTTAGCGCATGGGGATAAGCTTCTAGAGAAACTTTGCCATCCCCTGCTAAACCGACATAAGGGTAGCAGGCGACATCTGCAATAGTTGGGCGATCGCATTCCAGCCAAGGACGCTGTGCTAAGTGTTCGTCTAAAATCTGGAGTACCTGATGTGCTTTTTTCTGAGCTAGACCCAGGTCTGTCTCCACGTTGAACAGGACTTGCCATCTGGCTTTAGCTAGACCTTGTTGAATCTCATTCGCCGCTATAGACAACCACTGCACGACTTTACTGATCAATTCAGCAGACTCTGGTAGCCAATCTTCACCCCCATAGCGCCGCGCTAGATAAACCAGAATTGCCTGAGCATCCCGAATCACCACATCGCCATCAGTTAGAAGTGGGACTTGTCCCAGTGGGTTGAGCTTGAGAAACTGTGGAGATTTTTGCTCACCGCTCATCAGATCAACAGGTACAAGCTCATGCTCCAAGCCAAGCAGCGACAGCATCAGCCGTGCTTTATGACAATTCCCGGATAGTTCGTGATTGTACAACTGGATCATTAACTGCTCCTAGACGTGTCTTTGTACCGAACGTTCGGTAATAAAACTGTACCGAGCGTTCGGTATAATGTCAAGAAGACAATCGGAGTGTTGTGGATGGAAAAAGAGGAAGCGATCGCCCGAATAGTAAAAGTTTTTCAGCAGTACGGCTATGAGGGAGCGACGCTAACGCGACTTTCAAAAGCTACTGGTTTAGGCAAAGCCAGCCTTTATCACCATTTCCCCAAAGGAAAAGAAGAAATGGCGGCTGCTGTTCTCAATTCGCTTAACCACTGTTTAGAACAAAGTATCCTCGCACCCCTGCGCGACAGTGGCGAACCGAGGGAGCGAATTCGCCTGATGAGTACAAAGGTGGATGAGTTTTACAATTGCGGTCAACAAAGCTGTCTTTTAGCGGTACTGGCAATTGGGGAATCCCATAACCTTTTTCAGACCCAGATCGGATGCGCCCTTAACCTTTGGATCGATACCTTGGCGCAGGTTTTGATTGAGGCGGGATTTAATTCGGATGCAGCACGGCAAAAAGCCGAAGATGCCATTTTGCAGATCCAGGGATCTCTCGTGCTGGCGCGAGGTCTTAATGACACTGCGCCCTTCAAGCGTGTTATTAAGCGCCTACCAGAATATCTGCTAAACGCTTAAGTTGCTCTTTAAAAATTTGGAAATGGGGGCAGAGGGACTTGAACCCTCACGACCTTTTCGGGTCAACGGATTTTCATTCTCTCGCAGCTTTCGCTACTGCCAATAGGCTTTGAGAATTGGACTCTCTCTTTACCCTCGGCTTAACGTTAGGGTAGCTCCCGTCGAGTCTCTGCACCTTCCGAAATGATTTTGAATTTTGGATTGGTTTTGGATTTATCCCCAATCTAAAATCTAAAATTATTTGGCTTGGCTCAGGATTGCCATATCTGTTGCCAGATTTAGGTTTCCCTGAATTTGAGAGCGGTCACTTGACAAATTTCTTCATCAAGGCTCAGTTTTCTAAGTCCGTAGCGTCTGCCATTCCGCCATGCCCCCGTGTTGGGAGAGATGTAATCTCTTATTTAGTACGATTTTATATCTTACACTCTAAGTGGCTAATAAATGCAACTATCTTTTTGACAAGGTGGTTAAGCGGCTTCCAACAAAGGGTAAAATATTTAGAGTTAGTCGGGCATATAAGCGGCTGTTTGTGGTATCCCCACACGGACGCTGGTACTGCTACTGTCTGGTTCTTCTACTGCAAGAAAAAATATGTTGGTTGCGATATTGTATCTAGTTCTGAGTGGAACCTACCTGATAGTTGTTCCCTTCGCCCTATATGCCTACCTGCAAAAGCGGTGGTATGTTGCCAGCTCGTTTGAGCGCGGGTTCATGTATTTTATGGTTTTCTTTTTCTTCCCTGGTTTGTTGCTGCTCAGCCCATTTTTGAATTTTCGGCCGAAGCGTCGCCTGGTCTAGAGCTAACATAAAAGCTTTTGATACTCAGCGAAGGCTGTAAAGCTGAAAGCAAATATCTTTAAAATGCGACGAATTGACATCATTGGGATTGGCATCGGCATCTTTGTTGCTGGTGGGTTAGCGTATTTGGTTTTGCAGTTGGCGGGGCTAGATAGCCTGGAGGCGGGTATTTGGAGTCAGCTGCTGCTGGTGGGAGGGTTAGTCGGCTGGCTGCTGACTTACCTGTTCCGAGTCGGGACAAAAAACATGACTTATAACCAGCAGCTGAAGGACTATGAGGACGCAGTGTTACAAAAGCGGCTGGAAGAGTTGACTCCAGAAGAATTGGCTAAACTGCAAGCTGAAATTGAACAAGATAAGAAACTGAAAAGGCAATAGGCCTCTTGCAAGAATATTTAGAACCCCTCCTTGACAGGCGGGGAGGGAGGAAGAAATATTCTCCTCCTTGAAAAGCGGGGAGGGTGAAAAGGACTTTTGCAAGAAGTCTAGTGACTAATGACTAATGACTATTGGCTACTGAAAAATGACTTCAATTCGAGAGTGTTTTGAGTCTCTGCGCGATCGCCACCAGTGCGCTTTGATTCCGTTTATCACGGCTGGCGATCCGGATCTGGAGACAACGGAATCGGCTTTACGAGTTCTTGATGCCGCGGGTGCGGATATGATTGAGCTGGGTGTTCCCTACTCAGATCCGTTGGCAGATGGGCCGACGATTCAGGCAGCTGCTACGAGAGCTTTGCAACGGGGAACTCGTTTGGATCAGGTGCTGGAGATGGTGTCGGGTGTTAGCCACCAGGTGCGATCGCCTATTGTTCTTTTTAACTACTACAACCCAATTCTCAACCGGGGAATTGAAACTTACTTAAAGCAGGTGAGTCGTGCTGGGGTAAAGGGTTTGGTGGTTCCCGATTTGCCTTTGGAGGAATCGGAGGTGCTGCTTAAAACTGCTGCTAGTCTGGGAGTTGAAGTAATTTTGTTGGTAGCTCCCACCAGTTCTGAGGAGAGAATAAAAGCGATCGCGCATCAGTCTCAGGGATTTATTTACTTAGTCAGCGTAACTGGAGTGACAGGAATACGCTCAGAAATGGACTTCCGGGCGCAAGATTTACTCAAGCATCTGCGGGCTGCAACTGATAAACCCATTGGTGTCGGGTTTGGCATTTCCGAACCAGAACACGCCCGTCAGGTGAAAGATTGGGGAGCAGATGCGGTAATTGTCGGTAGTGCCTTTGTGAAACGTTTAGCAGAAGGAACGCCAGCACAGGGATTGGATGCGATCGCTCAGTTTTGCCAAAGTTTAAAAACTGCGATTTTGTAAGCGTAGCACCTTTAAAGCTATCAGCCATAAGGATTTGCTCGTTCTCAGATATATGTCTGAGAACGAGATTTTGTATTGAAAGTTTGCTGAATTGGTAAATTTATCAGACAAAACAGAATTTTTCCTGATAGACGTACTCAAATCAGTATGAGTAGCTAGCACATCACAGCTACATTCATGCGCGTCTCGACTGTTGCTATTTGTACCTTAGCGGCTTTGACTGCTAGGGAACTCACCCAGGAAGCTAATGCCAATCCTAGTTCCAACCTGCCGATCAAGGAACCAGAAACCGACAATTTTGTTGTTCCAGTCAAGACTGTTGAAATAAACCCGTCTGACTCGATTGCAGCGCCAGAAATAGTAGCACAACAGCTAGAGTCAGGAGCCAAAAGTCAAGACTTTCTAAAAATTATGGTTCCAGAAGAGGTTGACGACTCTAACATCTCTGGTACAAAGTCTTTAGCTGAATCTCCTTTAATTGACAGGGAAGCGGAGGCTTTAGGCTCTAAAAAAATTATTTCTCTCGACGCTGGGGAGGACGCACCTCCCAGTCCTCGTTCCGAGGCTGAGCTTAGGAAGCAAAATACAGAGGGGTTCGGTACTGGTGAGAGATATGAGGAAGCGGATAAAGTGACTCTCAGCGCCTCATTACGACGAGCTGCGGCGTTGCAGATAACTCCGCAAGTAGCGCCAGAATGGTCAGTTAGTAAAGGCGAAGAAATTTCACCCGATTCAACAAATCAGCTGGCACAATTGCCAGATAACCCAACGATAAATGTACCCTCTCTAGAGGAAATTCGCAGATTGCAGTCACAGCTTGGAGAGGTAGAAAAAACTGCTGAGTTTGGCGATGTTTATCAAGGTTCACCTTCGCTTACCATCGTTACTCCTACGGGTTTTGGTGCAGATAATAACACTGGTTTTATCAGCGCCACCTATCAATCCCGGACGCGATTCGCCGATGTAAGTGATGGAGGGCTAGGTTTTGGAGTCGGCTTAGGCGACGCTCGGAAGTCGGTGGGTGTAGAGTTATCGTATGCGATCGCTAGTTTTGGCAGCAATCGAGATTTTGGTAGTGGCGGATTTAACGCCAAAGTACATCGTCGGTTAGCAGAAGATTTATCTATTGCTGCTGGCTGGAATGGATTTTTAAATATTGGCGATGACAACGACTTTGAGAACTCAGTCTATGGCGTTGTTACTAAAATTTTCCGAACCCGCGACGATATCAACCAGCCTTTTAGCCGAGTCGCTGTAACAGCTGGTGTGGGAAACGGACAATTCCGCACTGAAAGCGCTGTTGACGATGATAGAGGTGGAATCAATGTTTTTGGAAGTATCGCAGTGCGGGTCGCTCGTCCTGTTAGTTTGATTGCGGAATGGACGGGACAAGATTTAGGAGTGGGAGTTTCAATTGTTCCATTCAAAAATATTCCTCTAGTAATTACCCCTGCACTACGTGACATTACTGGCGCAGGAGATGGAACGCGGTTTGTATTGGGTACTGGGTTTTCTTTCAAGTTTTAGGTGGTGATATTATGGACTTTTGGATAACTAAAGGGCAACATTCAAAAATCAAAATTTCAAATATCCTTCTCTATCTTTTGCCTTTTACTTTTTTGCTTCTTCAGTCTTTTCCTGTTAACGCCAATCCTCCCAACCAATCAGATAATACGGGAACTAACATCTGGAATAATACAGCCCCCCGCTTTGGTTCAGGTAGCAAGCTTGATCCTGAAATTATTAATACTGCCAGAAGACTTTCCAAAGATTTAGATGATGCCTATGCTGCTTGTGTTGCTTCTGCGGAGGCATTTGCTAAGCTGCCGCGAAGATTTGCCAGAGGAGCAGCGATTTCTCCAGTAGATTGTAACACTCCGGAGTGTCAGCGACTAAATAGCTTATTAGAAGAAACCAAAAGATTCATCAGCAGTTTGGACAGTTTGGAAGCGGAAAGATTGAGAGCTAGTGGAGCTTTGGAAATTTGGTAATTAATGGGAGGGAAACATGAAAATTAATCAGATAATTTCACCTGCTTTAATCAGCGCGATCGCGCTAGGATTATTTAGCATGATTACTGCCCCACTCCAAGCCCTAGAAACTTTTGGTAATGAGGGCATTCAATTTGACCTAGACACTATTATTGAATTTGAATTTGTTGAATCAAACGGAGCATTTCAGTCAACGTTTGGGGTTATTAATTTAGATACAGGTGAAAAAACACCTCTAATTAGTGAAGCCAAACCCTCGAACAAACCACAGGATATCTCCCGTCCATCCGATTTTCAAGACGACACAGGTGTAAGCAACCAGAATGATTTTTTAGGAACTCCTGGTGATGCAGTTCCCCAACCGTTAGCTGAGTTTAAGTTTCAGGCAAATACAAGATATGCCTTTTACTTAGAATCTTTTTATAATGGCAAACCTGTAGGCATCATCTACTCAACAAATACTGAAAATCCTAACACCAGACAACAAACTGAGTTTAATGGTGGGATAGACAGTCTTGCTAAAGGTGGTAATCTCATCCGTTGGGACGATACTGGCATAGTAAAGGCTCAACAAGAAAGAGACTTTGATGATTTTATTGTCAGAGTTGGCGGTCATCAAACCTGTCCATCTTCTAGTAATATTTCCGTTAGTGTTAAATGTGCTAAACAAATTTAGTGTTTGCAGTATGTAAAAGTGAGAGATACGCTTGAAAAGGATGTGAAACAATGGACACTAGCTTGTCTTTTGGAAGCCTAAATAAACGTTAAATGCCTCTAAGTTTTATATCTTCTACTGTAATTGAGCGAACTAAAATACTTAGCAAATTTGTCTCGGTTCAACTAGCTGTAAAGCTGTTGGGGCTGGCAAGCGGAATTTTGCTAGTTCGTACGCTTGATAAACAGGAGTATGCCTATTTCACGATAGCCAATACTATGCAAGGAACAATGAACATACTGGCTGATATGGGTATTGGCAGCGGCCTTTCTGTAATTGGAGGAAAGGTTTGGCAAGACCGATATCGTTTTGGTCAATTAATCAATACAGCCCTGAAGTTAAAACGTTATATAGCAGTAATTGCTATAGTTGCGATCGCACCTATTTTACTGTGGCTGCTGATCGGTAAAGGAACTTCTATTATTTATGCTATTTTAATTTCAATTGTAGTGCTAGTAGAACTACAATTTATGCTATCTAACGGCGTGTTAACTGTAGTTCCGCGCCTGCACTCGCAGCTCAAACAGATTCAAACTCTAGATATAATTTTTGTTGCGTCTCGGCTAGGGATTTTATGGGTTGCGTACCTGACATTTTTAAATGCTGCAATCGCAGTTTTTGCATCATCCATTGCATCAGGATTACAATACTTTTTTCTTAGATTTTGGATTAGGGACAGCATTGATATAGAGGCACCAGTTCATCCGGAAGATTCAGTTGTTCTGCTAAAAATTATTAAAAGTCAAGCTCCTTATTTTGTTTTCTACTGCATTCAGGGGCAGATAACCATCTGGTTAATTAGTGTTTTTGGGAATACGCAGAATATTGCTGAAGTAGGAGCATTAGGGCGACTTGGAGTTTTATTTTCCATTATTGGAGCGGTTATGAATAGCATCATTTTACCTGCTTTTGCCCGATGCCAGTCTATAATTCAACTACGCGATCGCTATTGGCAGATTATTGGTGGCTTTTGTTTATTAGCAACAATTATAGTTGTGTTTACAGCAATTTTTCCTAAAGAAATAATCTGGATTTTGGGGAAACAGTATACTCACCTAAGCCAAGAAGTAATTTTAGTTGTAATTAGCGCCATGACATCTACTCTAGCTGCAACTATGTGGTCTATTAATACATCAAAAGCATGGGTGCAGGACTCTTGGCTTATAGTAGTAAGTACAGTTATTACTCAAATTTTTTTACTACTTATTTTGGATGTTCATACTGTAAAAGGGGTGATAACTTTTGGTTGGTTTTCCACCTTCCCCACTATTCTCGTTAATGGTTACATGAGTTATCAAGGACTTCAAAGAGGTTTATAAAATGCCAAAGTTGTACAAAAAAGCAGTTCATACTCTACAAAACGAAGGACTATCCTCATTCTTAAATAAAACCAAGAATAAAATAGTTGATACTTACAAGAAAGCCACTTTTAAACCTTATATAATTACCAAATCAGTTTCTGATGAAAGTTTTCAGTTTTTGATTAGCGATCTTTTCGCTAAATCTTGGTACGATCGCCCTCACGCTTGGCCAGAATTGGTGTGGGTAAAAGAAAATGCAATTGTTGAAGGTGACATAGTTGCTGATTGTGGCGCTCATCATGGCTTAACAGGTTTACTTTTTGCAAAATGTGTGGGTTCTACTGGAGAAGTCATCGGTTTTGAAGCGCTTCCCAAAAACGTAACAATTGCTCTAGAAAACATCAGACTGAATAAGGCAAAAAACTTTGAGGTGAGAAATTTTGCAGTCGGAAGTCATAAAGGAGACACTAAGTTTTTAGTCTATTCCAACGGCTCAGTAGGTGAACGAGATGATATGGAGGTAGTGACAGTACCAATGATTGCTCTTGATGAGGCATTCATATCAAAAAAACCGACTTTCTTAAAAATTGATGTTGAAGGATATGAAATAGAAGTTTTGAAAGGAGCAAAAGAAATCCTCAAAACACTGCCAAAATTAGATATTGAAATTCACTGTTTCTGCTTTAAAGAGCCTGTAGGTGCGGTTGAAGAACTTTTAAGTCTGTTACCCTTGGCAAATTATCAAGCTTACATCCAGCTATTAGTTGACGGTTCGATTGTTCCTTATAACCCCGGCGAACATACACCTCAATTAATTGCGAAACACGATGTTGTACACTTCTTTGCTCTTCCCAAAAAAAACATAGCTACTCCCTTGGGGATCGTGAATTCCTGAAATCACTTGGGGCGTTAATTAATGAACAAAATGCAGTACCCAATATTGGATTCGGCGATAGTGAAAGCCAACCTACTAATAGGGATATTTATTCTTGAATTTAACTGCTAATAGGGTTAATTATCCATTCATCATTTCCGGTTATTTAGTAGTTTACAAACCCTTGCTATAGGTCTAGAGTCAAAATAAATATTTATGCGAATACTCATAGCCTTGCCAACTGAACATCCAGAACTTCCTGCCATTGATAGTGTGATTAATGGTACAGCTTCGTGTTCTGGTACAACAGGCTCCATTATTCGATTAGCGGCTTTTCTGACAGAGGCTGGGCTGGATGTTTGCCTGAGTAGTGCTTGTGAGAGTAAAAGCACTATATTTACCTGCATTAAACATCAATTTGTTAAAACTAATCAATTTGACTGCCTAGTTGTTCACCAGTCACATTGGGATGGTACTTCACTGACATTCGGTAATCAAAATTTGGGGAAAACATTTCTTTGGTTCCAAAATCAAACATCCTGGGCTTTTGTTCATAATTTCTTACGTAAAGGTGGAAATCGGATAATTGTCCCTTCAATATATCATGCTAATATCTACCGAGCCGTACCCCAATGGCGCGATAAAGTAACAGTAATCTACAATTCCTATTGCCCTATTTTTACGCCCGTAGTGACTCCAACTCAACCGAGATTACTGTTTATTGGTGCAATTACTCCTAACAAAGGTGTTATTCAGCTGATGGAGATTTGGTCTTATTTGGTGCAGAAGCAAGTTAACTTAAAGTTGGCTATCGCAGGTAGTATTAGCATCCATAAAGGCTCTAGGGGCGAGCTTGGCTCACTCCAAATAGCAGAAAATAATTTTGAAACTAATCAAATTAAACCTTGGTTAACAAGTCTGCCACAGTATTACCAGCCCTATTTTTTAGGAGCATTGTCACCTGTACAGTTGCGTACCGAGATTGCTCAGTCATGGGCAGTAATTGTTAATCCTTCTTGGGAACATGCTGAAACTTTTTGTGTTTCAGCAGTAGATGCACAAGCTTGCGATCGCACAGTATTCTCAGTAGCGGTTGGAGGACTTAAAGAAACTGTCTATCAAGGTAATTTCAATTCTCTAACTAAAGAGCGCTCAGTGGAAGCCTTTGGTCAGCAGATTATTGCTGGACTATCCCATCCAGATGCAGTTAAAGAAAATGGACTATTAGCAGGTAATTTTGTCCGAAATAAGTTTAGCTATCAAAGTATTCGTAATGCCTGGATTCAAGTTCTTTCTGGACAAAAAACTAAACCAACTATCTCCCCACATTGGAATAGTTCCCGCGATTTACTCTGCGATCTGATGCGGTGGAGTAGAACAGGAATGCTTATCAATCAATACATAAGAAGTTAATCTTAAAACTAAATTATGAACTTACGTAGGCTACTAAATTCTTTCCATCGAACATTGGCGCGATCGCGTCTGGCTATTCGCTTGGCAATTTTATTACGAAATCAATGTCGCTGTATTATTAAATACCATCTCAGTGAAGAAGCCGATATAGCTAAAAATGGTGAGTTATGGTTTGCTCAGCTAATTGCCCAAAATTCATCTATTTTTATTGATGTAGGTGCTAATGTAGGCAATTGGGCAAACCTATTTTTAGTATCTATGCTAGAACCTGGAAAAGGCTTGCTTTTCGATCCTTCTGAATATGCAATCGAGAAATTGAAACAGCGTTTTGAGCAAGTAGCGGATATTGAGGTGATCCAACTAGCTGTTACAGATATGCCTGGAAAAATGACTTTTTTTGAAGAGCCAGACGCAGGGGAGACATCATCCTTAGTCCCAGAATTTAGTAATCTGAGCGCAATTAAAAAATGGGTCAATGTAACAACTCTGGATACTGAAGTGGAGAAACGACAACTCAAACATATTGATTTTTTAAAAATTGACGCTGAAGGATATGATTTTCATGTGCTACGTGGTGCTTCTGGCTTACTTTCTCAGCAACAAATTGGAGTGATTCAATTTGAATATGGTAAAGCGTGGGCAATTGCAGGTAGTACCTTAGCTGCTGCTCTTAATTTTCTGAAATCTTTTGGCTACCAAGTATTTTTGTTAAAGTCTACTGGATTATTTGAAATAAATTATAGCCTTTATGGAGAATATTTTGAATATTCTAACTTTGTAGCAGTTTCACCTAACAAAATTATCGACGTGAAACCTTTTATTCGCGTTTAATTAAATCCCTATATTTGGCTAAATGTATGAAAAATAATTGTGTAGTATTCATCTGCCAAGATAAGGAATTAACTAGAGAACGTAGAGGATATTATCGTGCTTTTGCTAAAATAATAACGACTGTTTGCGTTTCCCCACCTAATCAATGTAGTTATGAGAATTTTAATGATATTATTCCTCACAATTTGCATCCTATTTTAATTCTTCAACCAGAGGCTTCTCCAAGACTCCCGCACGGTTTAGTAGATACTAAAATACCAACCGCCTGTTTTCAAATTGATACTGATAGTTTCACAGCCTCGCGGATGAAATGGTCGATGTTATTCGATTACGCTTTTGTTTTTCATCCAGGTTTTGACCTAATTTTTCAAAGTGCTGGTCATCCCAGGGCAATTTGCTTACCTCATGCTGTTGAGTCAGATTTGTTTGAGGAACCAGAACAGGAACGAATTTATGATGTTGGGTGGGTGGGAAATTTGCAAGGTTCGCACTATTCAGCTCGTAGATACTACCTTGAGGAATTGCGAAGCCACTTTCGCATGAATGATATTAGCCATTACTACAGTGCTGAAGCAATGGCAAGTATCTATAAGCAATCAAAAATTGTAGTTAATATTAGCCGAGATAACTATCCGAAAGATGCCAACTTAAGGTGTTTTGAAGCAATGGCGGCAGGTGCTTTGTTGGTGACATCTAAGCCTAGCGAACTTGCTGAGATTGGATTAACTGAAGGAATTCATTATGTTACCTATGAACAAAAATCGGAAATTTGTGAAATAGTTAAATTTTATTTAGAACATGATAACAAAAGAACAGCGATCGGTAGTGCAGCAAAGTCTTTCGTTCTCAAGCAACATACCTATGATCAAAGAGTTCGCATTATTCTCGATTTGCTTTCACAAGATAAGGGCAAATTATTTGCGCCTGCTCGTAACTGGGATCAAGCTCAGGTTCATGCAACTTATCTGCATTATTTTGCTAAACATCTCCAGCTTGATGCTGTATTTAGAGAGATGCGTGAAATCCGAAAGGTTTCCCCCCAAATGGCTTGGCGGATGATTCCAACTGCTACTAAAGCCTTACTACGCTCTTTACAACTATCTATATAAATTCAAGGAAATGAAGATATTATCACTAAGCAACTGCCCCTTAGTTGAGTCGCAGGGTTCTGGATATATTATTCTTAATTTTTGTCGCGGGTTAGAACGGCGCGGTCATGAAGTAGATTTATTTGGGCCAGAATCTTATGAGCCATTTCAATCTCTCAAAAAGGCAAAAAGGTATCGTCAAGCTGCCGGAATGTTGTTGTTGGCAGCCTATAAATTAACAAAGAAGAAATACGATGTTATTGAGTTTTATGGTGGTGAATCTTGGCTGGCTGCATCAATTCTTGCTAAAACGCCAAACCGAAGTAGTTTGCTTGTAAGCCATTCTAATGGATTAGAAACTTACTATAATGAGTCATTAATGAAGTATTTTAATACTTTTTCATCTAATGGCTCACATAAAACATGGTATCAGTTCAATCAAAAAAAAATACTTGAAAAAGCTTTCACACAGGTTGATGGTATTGTTACTTTGAGCGAAGATGAATGCAACTATGGATTAAAGCATCAGTATAAGAACGATTCGCATATTGTAGCCATTGAACCTTCACTTTTAAATGATTATCTAGGCTTAACAATTGACTTTCAAAGAAAGCCGATAATTGGCTACTGTGGGTCGTGGCTACAGAGAAAGGGAAGTAAATTAATAGAGGCGGATATAAGCAGGGTACTTACTGATTTTCCTGAATGCTCTTTTAAATTAGTTGGAGTTGGTGACAGTTTCCAAAAATCGGCTCACTTCCCCTCTGCTCTATGTTCACGGATAGAAGTAATTCCCTTCGTTGAGAGCAAAAAAGAATTACAAAATATATATCAAATGCTTTCCATTTTGATTGTTCCTTCTATATATGAAAGCTTTGGTTTAGTTACATCTGAGGCAATGGCTTGTGGTTGTGCAGTTGTTGTTAGTAAAACTGGATTTGGCGCTAGCCTTAAACATCGTGAAGAAGCAGTGATTATTCAGGAGCCTGTTTCTCCATTTTTATATCAAGGAGTTAAGGAACTGTTGTTAAATGAGCCACTACGCTTGCAAATTGCTAAAAGAGGATATCAGCGCGTTCAAAAATTATGCTGGGAAGTTGCTGTGGAGCAATTAGAAAATATTTATTTAGAGTGGTTAAATGAATTGAGGCAAAAACATAAGTATTAAGTTATCAGGAAATGTAAGTTAGTGATTATCATATCTATTGTTCCCCGCCTGCCTCCAGCAATTGATGGAGTGGGTGATTATGCTTTAAATCTAGCTTCGCAACTGCGTAAAAATTACGGAATTAAAACGCATTTTATTGTAAGCGATCGCGCTAGCATCCTTTGCCCACAAATTGAGGAATTTCCTGTTAGCCAAGTAAAGGTGCATTCGGCTAATGAGCTGTTATCTTTAATGCCCAGCGATACAGCCACAGTTTTGCTGCATTATGTGGGCTATGGCTACGCAAAACGAGGCTGTCCATCCTGGTTAGTTGAAGGCTTGGAACGTTGGAAGCGTAGGAGAAATAACACGTATTTAGTAACAATGTTCCATGAAGTTTATGCTTCTGGTGCAATTTGGAACAGTTCTTTTTGGTTGTCGCCGCTACAGAAAAATTTGGCGGCGCGTCTGGCAAGAGTTAGCGATCGCTGTCTCACCAGCAAACAACTATACGCCGACATTATACATGAATTGAGTCGAGGCAAACAAACTCAAATTACCACGCTGCCTGTATTTTCCAACATCGGAGAACCAAAACAGGTGCCACCTTTGGCAGAGCGATCGCGGCGGTTAATAGTGTTTGGCGGACGCAGCCAAAGATTGCGTGTTTATCAAAAATCTCTGGCAGAACTAGAGCTAGCTTGTCAGCTATTGGGGATAGAGCAAATTTGGGATATCGGCTTATCAACAAACCTTAATTTACCCGCAGTTAATGGCGTACCGATAGTAGAAATGGGACAGCTACCCGCTACAGAAATCAGCAACATCCTGTTAAATTCCCTGGCGGGTTTCTTTAACTATCACCCTGAATTCTTAGCAAAATCAACCATTTTTGCTACTTACTGCGCTCATGGAGTGCTTCCCGCCAGTTCTCGATGTAGTGTGCCAACTGATGGCATAGAAGCAGGAAAACATTACTGGGTTCCGGATAAGGAGACAACAGACTGTAAAGATTGGGTGGAGGTGCAAGCGATCGCAAACAACGCCTACACCTGGTATCAAACCCATAATTTATCGGTACAAGCTAATACCTTTGCTGCATATTTAGGGAAAAAAATTGTTGAATATTAATCAAAGTCTCGAAGTCCAGCGTCAATTTGCCTCAAATGCCAGCGGTGGTAGGAGTAGCCATGCAATTTATACAGCGTTTGAGCAGGTGTTGACGCAGCTCGATCTCAAAGGCAATATTCTAGATTTTGGTGCTGGTACAGGCAATTTAACTAAGCGGCTTCAGTTATTAAATCGATTTACTTCCATCACTGGCATTGACATCATGCAGCGTCCAGTTGACCTAGATAATTCTATTAAATGGATTAGTTGGGATTTGAACGATAAAACCAATATTCCTGATCAATTATTTGACACTATTGTATCAGCTGAAGTCATCGAGCATTTGGAAAATCCTAGAGCCTTAGCACGGGAATGGTTTCGATTACTCCGTCCTGGTGGAACACTTATTTTTAGCACACCTAATAACGAAAGCTGGCGATCTTTGATAGCGCTTCTATTGCGAGGGCATTTTGTCGCCTTCAGCGATACTTGTTACCCGGCACATATCACCGCACTTCTACGCAAGGACATTCAGCGAATTCTGCGTGAATCTAACTTTTCTATGCCAAAGTTTGTTTTTACTAATGTTGGTGGTATTCCCAGCTTTCCCAAGCTGCAATGGCAAACAGTTTCTGGAGGGCTGCTAACAGGTATTCGTTACAGCGATAACTTACTAGCGATCGCTCATAAACCAATCTCCTAACTCAGCCTACGCATCAGTTATATTAATCACCCAATATTTCGGCAAAGTGACAAGCATTATGGTAAAAATTCTCATGTCATCTCGCCTATTTTATCCGAGCATTGGGGGCAGTGAAACAGACATAGAAGTCTTGGCACATGAATTTACCCGGTTTGGACACGCAATTAAAGTTGTTACTCAAACTCCAGGTAGTCATATTGATGCTGATGGTTTGGAGTTTCCATTTGATGTGATTCGGCAACCAAGTCATACCAAGCTTTTCCAACTCGTAAAATGGTGCGATGTATATTTCCACAACGGTATTATCTTGAAAGATGCTTGGCCCCTTTTGATATGCCGAAAGCCCTGGATAATTAGGCACCAAACCTGGATTAAATTACCACATGAGATTACCGGTAACTTTTCTGGTTGGAAGGCTAATTTAAAAGAATCATTAGTAAAATTTTCTACATCAATCTCAATTAGCAAATCTATAGCTGAACATTTGCAGCATCCCTCCATAATTATCGCCAATCCTTACCGCGATAATTTGTTCCGCATAATTCCTGAAATTGCCAAAACCAAAGAACTTGTATTTCTGGGACGGCTAGTTTCAGACAAAGGTGTAGAAATTCTGCTTGAAGCATTGGCCGAATTGAAACATCAGGGAATGATGCCTCAGCTATCCATCATTGGTTCTGGGGTGGAGGAGTCGAAGCTGCGACAAAAAACTAACGATTTAGCACTGACAGAACAAGTCATTTTTCTAGGTTCAAAAATCGGAGAAGAATTAGTACAGATACTAAATGAACATCAAATTATGGTAATTCCTTCACTGTGGGATGAGCCTTTCGGCGTAGTTGCACTAGAAGGTATTGCCTGTGGTTGTGCAATCGTTGGTTCAGAGGGAGGTGGACTAAAAGATGCCATCGGTTCTTGTGGAGTGACTTTTCCTAATGGAGATGTTAAAGCACTGACGAAAGCCCTATTCGACTTGTTGACTAATCCTGATAAATTATCGACTTGCAGGAGAAACGCCGAATCACATTTGTTACGTCACAAAAAAACCGAAGTTGCCAAGGCATATTTACAGGTTATTGAGGCAGCAAAAGAGTGAAACTGCTAATTGGTCTGCTAGGTATTTTAGTCATAATTTATATTTCATCTCTCAACTGGCGGCGCACTCTTAAAGCTCTATTTACGCTCTTAATTATTGAGGGTGCAGTGCGAAAATGGCTTTTGCCCCAAGCTAGCGACTTGATTTATTTTTTAAAAGACTTTGTTCTTTTAGGCGCTTATCTTTCCTACTATGGTTCCTCAGCTTCTGTGAGAAGATTGCCGATTAAAAATGACCCGATCACTATCATAATATTTTTAGTTGCCGCCTGGTGCTTGTTTCAGGCTTTTAATCCTAGTTTAGGGTCGCCTATGGTGGGGATTTTTGGAATGAGAGGCTATTTATTTTATCTTCCTTTAATGTGGATAATTCCTACCTTATTTCAATCAGAAGAAGAGCTATATAAGTTTTTGCGATCGCATCTTTTATTCTTAATCCCAGTTTGCCTCTTAGGTATTGCCCAATTCTTCGCTCCTGCTTCCAGTCCTCTTAATGTTTATGCTCCCGGCGAAGTGACATCAGCAGCCACATTTGGGGTGACATCTTCTGTCAGGGTTACAGGAACTTTCTCCTACATAAGTGGCTACTCCGTCTACCTGCTAGTATGCTTCAGTTTACTAATACCCTTACTGGCATCATCCCAGTACAAATGGTGGAAGTTAGCATCTGTTATAGAAATCTTTTTGCTAACCGTTAACTCATTTATGACTGGCGCTCGCGGTCTTATAATTGGCGAAGTTTTATTTTTGTTTGGTTATTTATTCTTACTCGCATTTACCCGTCCTATAAGTACGGTGCGCTTCCTTAGACAGTTGTTACCATTGGCTGTTGTTGTTGCTATTGTTGCTTCTATCTGGTTTCGTCCAGCAATCAATGCTTTTTGGCTGCGTACAACTTCTAACCAAGATGTATCCGGCCGCATTGTGGGCAGTTTTACACAACCTTTTGAGTTTGTTAAATACAAAGAACTTGACGGATATGGTACTGGTGCAACACACCAAGCAGCCCCAGCCCTAAAGAAAGCATTAGGTTTGCCATCCCGTGAAGTTATTCCCACTTATTATGAATCGGAAATGGGCAGAGTAATATTGGAATTAGGGCCTGTTGGTTTTTTTCTTTGGTATGGATTAAGAGTTAGTATCATTATCGCTCTTTGGCTGGTATTTTGGAAATTGAAACGAGCATTTTTGCGCCACTTAGCACTTGCAGCTTTTATCATTCAAGTAATTCAAATTAATGGTCAACTGGTTTTTAACCATACTTTCTCAATTTACTACTGGTTTCTCAGTAGTTTTATTTTTCTCTTACCTCGATTAGAGCAAATAGAAAATTGGCATCGAGAACAACAACTATTGCAAGAAGATGTCTCATCCACGTATTTCCCTAATTCACCCTACCAGTAGTCCATTTTCTCGCAATGCTGCGATCGCTTTATGGGAAGCCGACTTACTCCACGAAGTAATCACCACCATTGCCTATAACCCAAAAGGTTCTATATCACGCTACTTAAGTCTACTACCCAAACAAATTAGAAATCGTGTTGCTCATGAATTAGGGCGACGCACATGGATTACCCCCACTGATGTACCCATGCGAACCCATCCCTGGCAAGAAGCGATGCGGTTGGCGCTAGTAAAAACGGGTTTAAGCCATCGATTAGGTTTAGGAAATCAGGGGCCTATTAATTGGGTCTATTCTTCATTAGATTGTCACGTTGCTAAACATCATCTTAGGAATATTCATGCAGTTTATGCCTATGAAGATGGAGCCGCTGTGACCTTTGAAACAGCCAAGCAGCAAGGCATTCTCTGTTTATACGATTTACCAATTATTTTTTATCGCATGAGTCGCGATATTCAAGCAGAAGAATCTGAACGATTTCCCGATTTAGCACCAGCATTACAAGCAGTTAAAGAACCTGCTTGGAAAATCGAACGCAAACAGCAGGAAGTCGAGTTATCAGACCATATTTTTGTAGCATCTTCTATCACCAAAAAATCTTTGTTAGATATTGGCGTGAAACCGGAAAAAATCAGCGTCATTCCCTACGGTTCGCCCATTGACTATTTTCATCCACAACCCAAAAGCGATAAACTTTTTCGAGCTTTATTTGTGGGACGGGTAGGGCCGCGTAAAGGTGTGCATTACTTATTACAAGCTTGGCAAAAAATGCGACTTAGAGAAGCGGAATTATTATTAGTAGGAGTTAATGAGTTTCCGACTGGCTGGTTAGCTCAATATACTGATACCTTTCGCTACGTCTCCTCTGTACCTCACACTTTATTGAATCAATACTATAGTTCGGCAAATGTTCTGGTTTTTCCTTCTTTAGTTGAAGGATTTGGTTTAGTGCTTTTAGAGGCAATGGCTTGTGGAATTCCCGTTATTACAACACCTAATACGGCTGGTTACGATATCATCACTGATGGCGTGGAAGGGTTTATTGTGCCAATCCGGGATGTAGAAGCTATTAAGGAAAAACTAGAGTGGTGCTACTGCCACCCGCAAGAATTAGCAGAGATGGGACGAGCAGCTCGTCGGAAAGCTGAGCAATTAACTTGGGATTTATATCGGCAAAAATTGGCAAGTCGAGTACAAAAGCTTTTGAAAAACTAAATTGTGATATATCGCTATAATACTTAATAATTTTAAGTTAAGAATAGTTGTATTTTGGGGTTATTTTTTTTGCTGTTGCAGGCATAAAGTGAAATGGTATAACTTAGGGCAATTGATGAATTTTCCCAACACATACATATTCCTGTACACCCAATGAGTCCAAATTTTATAATTAAATTTGGATTGTTATATTCGCCTCATAGTTTATAAACACCTCCGGAAACCATTCGTCCTGATGGCATAACAAAAGCCTGTATCAGTAGGTAGCAATTCTGATAGAGGTAATTGTGAAAGTTTTACACGTTATTCCCTCCGTGAGTCCAGCTTTGGGAGGGCCAAGTCACGTTGTTTTAAATTTGGTAAAAGCTTTACGAGACTGCGGTATTGACGCGGAAATTGCTACCACAAATGATAATGGTTCAACACTGTTAGATGTACCTTTAAATCAACGGATTGTATACGAGCAAGTTCCTGTTTGGTTCTTGCCTCGGTTTTCGCCACCGATGAAAGAATTTATTTTTTCTGCGGCTCTCACTCGCTGGCTCATGTTACACATCCGCGACTATGACATCATAGAAACTCACTATCTTTTTTCCTATGCTTCTACTTGTGCTGGCGCGATCGCTAGATGGCAAGGCGTTCCCTACATAGTCCGTACTATAGGCCAGATTGCTCCTTGGGCATTGGCACAAAGTCAGCTGAAAAAACAAATCTACACCTTTTTAATTGAGCGACACAATTTGAATTGTGCAGCTGCAATCCATTGTACTTGTGCTGGCGAAGCAGAGGATGTCCGTAAATTTGGAATTAAAACTCCCACAATTACCCTACCTTTAGGAGTGGATAAACCTACTATTTCCGCTCAAGCTAAACAAAAACTACGCCAAATTTACGGCATACCATCAACTACACCAGTGGTGCTATTTCTGTCTCGCCTTCATTATAAAAAGCGCCCAGATTTGCTGGTGTACGCGCTAAGCAGACTTGCCGCCCAAAAGGATGATTTTCACTTAATATTAGCGGGTTCAGGAGAGCCAAATTATATTACACACTTAACAAATTTAGTGTCATCCCTTGGCTTAGCTTCTCGCACATCTATGACAGGCTTTGTGACTGGTGAAGATAAAGATTTGCTGCTGCAAGGTTCAGATATGTTTGTCTTACCATCGTTTTCGGAAAATTTTGGAGTTGCTGTAGCAGAAGCAATGGCGGCGGGATTACCAGTAATTGTGACTCCAGATGTGCAAATTTCGCCAGAAATTGCCGCAGAAAAAGCTGGACTGGTTATTAAAGGAGAAGTCGAGCCTTTAGCAGGTGCGATCGCTTCCCTCCTCAACTCCCCACAGCAGCGATCGCAATTGGGTGAGAATGGTAGGCGCTTAGTAAGTCGCCGATACTCTTGGCCTTGCGTCGCGCAAAATCTTGCTTCTGCCTATAGCGCCATTCTCAAAGAACAACCAATCCCTACTAATGAGCGATTAGCTATTAGCGATTAGAAAGTTGGAAATGACTAAGGACTAATAACTCTTGCGAGCATCGACGCTATCTCAGTGATCGGTAAAATATGCTGAACTGCACCAAGCGCGATCGCTTCTTTTGGCATTCCGAACACCACACAACTCGCCTCATCCTGAGCAATGGTGACACCCCCAGCCGACGCGATCGCCTGCATTCCCTCCGCACCATCTCTACCCATCCCCGTCAACAATATCCCCACAGCAGCCTGACCATAGACACTCGCCACGGATTTAAAAGTAACCGTTACAGAAGGGCGATGCCCTCCCAGAGGTGGTGAGGAAGAATACAAAAATCTGCCTTGTGCATCAAACTCCAAATGCGATCGCTCCAAGGGAAAATAAATAGTTCCCGGTTTTGGAACCTCCCCAGCACGAGCAATTTTGATAGGCATTTGACACTCAGCCGCCAACCAATCTACCATTCCTTGCAAAAAACCTTCGCTGATGTGCTGAATACAAATCACTGGCACCGGGAAATTCATCGGCAGCTGAGTGAGAATTGCGTACAAAGCTTGCGGGCCACCTGTAGACGCACCAATTGTGACGATTTTATCTTTTGGATTTCGGATTTTGGATTGGCCGTTTAAAATCGAATATTTCTTGTTACCAGGCTCAGCTTTGTAACGAATGTTGGAAGACTCAGCCTCCCGATTATTAACAATAGTATCAATTGTAGGTTTCTTTCGATAATGAGTAAAAACTGTAACCCCAGAAAGGATTTTTATCTTACCGATTAACTCCTGTTTTACCAACTCATAATCCGAACCATTTCCACCACGCGGCTTAGGGAAAATATCCACCGCGCCTGCTTCCAGCAACCGAAAAACATTGTGTTTATCCTCTTTTTGTACTGAAGTGCTAATCACAAGAATTGGTTTTGGATACGTTGCCATAACTTCAGATATAAATTCCAGACCATCCATCTGTGGCATATGGAGGTCTGTGCAAATCACATCTGGCAAACAACTGGGAATCAGTGCCAATGCCTCTTTACCACTTCCGGCTGTTCCCACCACCTGAATTTCAGGAGAGAATGCCAGAATTCGTTTCAGCAGTGTCATAGCAATAGGAGAATCGTCTACTAATAAAACTTTTATTGCCATTTTGTCAAATGCTAGTTGAAGAATTGCGCTTACTATTAGCCATAAGCTAAATAAACCTTCTCAAGGTTTCTAAAAGCACTTCCTGATTAAAAGTACCCTTGGTGATATAAGCATTGGCACCAGCTTCGGCACCCCTACGTTTATCTTCATCTGATGCCAAAGATGTCACCAGAATTATTGGCAATTCGTTATATTCCTGATGCTGACGAATCTTGGCAGTAAACCCCAGACCATCCAAATTTGGCATTTGCACATCGGATATCACCGCATCAAAGGAACGAGTTCTCAGTTTGTTGTAGGCATCCAATCCATCAACAGCTGTTACCACTTCATAACCTGCATTCTCCAAAATGCGCTTTTCTTGAGTGCGAATGGCGATAGAATCTTCCGCTAATAAAATCGAGCTTCTTTTTTCCTCCTGGGCAAATACTCTTTTCAGGGTCATCGCTGCGGTTCGTTTTTGCACAGATTTAATCAAATCTAAGGGATTTAAAACCATGCAAACTTCCCCAGTTCCGAGAATAGTTGCGCCAGCAACATTGCGAACCCGCTTGAGTAATTTACTCTGAGGTTTGAGTACGACATCCTGTTGATCTACACAGGCATCTACCAATAATCCCAGTCTCTCCTCTCCCACCTGCAAAATAACGCACAGCAGTTGTCCCTTGTCAATCGTTTTGCCATTGACTACTGACAATTCCAGCAGATCTACCAGTTGCGCTACTGATACAGGGTGATTGTCCTGAATAATAGTTTCTCTGCCTTGAATAGAAAAAATTTCATCAGAAGACACCAACCGCGTTTGTTGCACAAACTCCACTGGCAGGGCATAAACTCTGCCGCCCACTTCCACAATCAACACTGACACAGTTGCTAGGTTTATACCCAGCTGTACTCGGAGCGTGCATCCCCTTTCGGGGGTAGATTCTACTTGTATAGTTCCTTTCAAGCGTTCGACGTTGGTGCGAACTACATCCAGCCCTACGCCTCTGCCAGAAACTTCGGTGACAAAGGTGCGGGTGGAGAAGCCGGGGGCAAAAATCAAGGAGTGAATTTGAGTTGTTGTCATGGCGGCGAGTTCTTCTTCCCGACAGATTCCGCGCTTAAGTGCTGTCTGCTTAATCTTTGCAGTATCTAAGCCTCGCCCATCGTCCGCGACTTCTATCACAATATTCGTGGCGGTTTGGTAGCCTCTGACGCGAATTGTGGCGGTAGGTGGCTTGCCTACAGCTTCTCGCTCTGCTGGTGTTTCGATACCATGATCTACGCAATTGCGAATCATGTGGATCAATGGATCTTTCATTTCTTCTAGGATGCGCTTGTCGGCTTTGGTTTGGTCGCCGGCGATCGCTATTTCAATTTCTTTATTTTGCTGTTTAGCTAGATCCCGTACCATCCGAGGAAGCATCTGAAAAATAGTTGATAGGGGCAAAAGGCGTAGGGTACGTATTCCCTCTTCTAAGTCACTAGCAATGGTATCCAGTCTGGTAGTGTCTTCGTAGATGGCATTTCTTAACTGGTTGACTAGAACTCCCATGCGTTCCCCGAAGGCTTTATCTAAGGACGCACCGTTGTGCGCCCCTACATCTGAGTGCTGAGTGGTAGAGGGATTTAATTGCCTCTCAGGTTTTAGCTTTTCCTTCTGGACATTCAGCGCTGAAGTTCTCAGGAGTGTTGGGCGGCTCCACTCTTCCCACAGGGCAACAATTTCCTCAATTTCCGCCAGTCGATGAGCAATGCGGATTTTGGTGACGGTTAATTCGCCTGCTTGGGTGAGCAAGGCATCGAGATTGCGCGTTTCGACGCGAATTGTTTCGATGCGGTAGGGTTCGTTTGCTGCTGGGGGTGGTACGGTGGGGGTTCTACCGTTGGAGAAGGTCTTTTCGGCTCTAATGTCGGCAGGAGTGGGGCGGGGAGGCTCCGCTTCTAATGGTGCCGCTACTGGTGCGGGTGGTGAGGAAGGTGCTAGTAGTGTCTCTAAAGATGGTACAGGCGATATCTCTAAATCTATTTGTGGTGGGGGCGCTGCGGAAGTTGTGGCTATTGTGACGGTATGTGCTTCAACTTCTTCATGGACTCGATCGTTGTGATTGTTTTGCTTGGCTGGATCGATAGAATCAGCTCCCATCATGTGGGCAAGGACGCCAAAGGTATTGATGCCTGCTGGTTCGCCTGTGACGGCTTCATGTACCAGTTTGCACATAGCATCTATGCCTTGATACAAGCGATCGCACGTTTGCGCTGTCAGCTGTGTCTCACCGCGTTTAACACATCCCAAAATATGTTCTAGTTGATGGGTAAGGGTTTCTACATCGCGCACGCCCAGCATTCGAGAATCCCCTTTGAGGCTGTGAGCTTCTCTTAGTAATTCTTCTAATCTGGCTTGGTCTTCCGGGTACTTTTCTAAATGCAGTAAACCGTCATTTAGTTTCTGTAAATGTTCTTCACTTGCCGTTTTAAAAAGATTGCGTAGTTCTTCGTCTTCTACGATCATGACTAACTTTTAGTTTTACTTTATTGGTGATTACGTTTTTTTTATAGCTAAAATCTATTACCTTTTAGCTATACTACTGCTTTAAGATTCAAGGCGGTTTTGTTCAGTTGTTGAGTATCGTAAAGAGCTGACAATTGTATAGCTACCTGATTAATTGGTTGGACAATTTGGCGAACTATAAAAATTGCCTTCTGCCAATCAATTTTAATTTTTGTATTCTTTACACAACTACTTTCAGATTCAAGGCAGCTTCGTTTAGTCTTTGGATGCCTACCTTGGTTTGACTGATGCCACTAGCAGTTTCTGTTGCTGCCACATTGAGAGCATTCATCGCTTGGACGACTTGTTGAATAGCGATCGCTTGTTGTTTGGCACTCAATGAGATTTGTTGACTGTTCACAGCGATATTGTGGATAGAATCCGCAACCCCGGCGAAAGCGTCTGCTGTGCCTTGTGCAGTTTTAGCCCCTTCCTGCACAGTTTTCGTTCCTTCATCTGTAACCATTACGGTTAAATTAATGGAATTTTGGATATCGGCAACCAGAGTGCTAATCTTTTGAGCTGATGTCTTACTTTGATCTGCTAGTTTGCGAATTTCTGCCGCAACAACAGCAAATCCTTTGCCATGATCGCCCGCCCGCACTGCTTCTACTGCTGCATTTAGTGCCAGCATATTAGTTTGGTTGGCTACATCACTCACCAAACTAGAGATATTGCCAATCTGATTTGTTTGATCCGAAAGACGCAAAATTTGAGAAGCGATCGCTCCCACTCTCTCTTTTAGCATTGCCATCTCTTCGAGGGTTCTGTTTACCGCTTGGCTCCCCGACTCTGTGAGAGCCATAGCCTGCCTTGCTCCCGTTGCTGCTGACTCGGCTTGCTCTGCTGTAGCCCTTGAGGAAGCACCGAGTTCATCCATTGTGGTAGTTGTTTGGCTAACTGCCGCCGCCTGTTGAGCAGCCGTGCGTTCCTGTTGCTCTGCCGTGGCAGCGATTTCTGATGAAGAAGAGACAATAGTGTTGACGATTCCGCTTATTTTGGAACTAAGCGGCTTGGCAATCGTGATGCTGAAGAAAATGCCAAAGATAATCGCAGTGAGGGGGCCGAGAATCATACCCAGGATGATCCAAAATGTGGTTTGAGCTACATCTGTGTCAGCTGCTTTTTTGGCTGCTGCCCCAAATTGTTCGCTGTAATTTATAACTGCAATAATCGATTCTGTTGCTTTGTCAAAAGATGTTCTCTCTTCATTTGCTAATAGTCTGCTCACGTCATTTAGTAGAGTTGTGGCGACTTTTGCTGCTGTAAATTGAGGAACATTTCCCTTACTTTGGTTGAGAAGTTCAAGCTGCACTCCTCTAGGATTAGGGATACCTATATCCTCAAATTTTTGATAAAGCCGCAAAAATTTTTCTTGGTCTTGCTTCCACCTGCCCCAGTCTATAAGGAATTGTTTATATATTTTTTTTTCCTCCTCGGTCGCTGGAGCTGACTCGTATTGTTTAAATCCCTCCTCAATCTGCTCCCAAGCATGCTTAATTCTGGTTAATTCAACTTGCCGATTTTGTTGGCTCAGAAGTGTATTGAGCAAGGCTCGCTCTGATGACTGGACTTGAGTTTGCCCTTCGTTAATTTTCCACAATCCAACAACACTTGGCAGTGTATTCTTATTAAGAGTATTAATATGCCCGCTTAAGCTGGAGTTTCCGAGCCAACCCGCTATCCCAACTACTAATACAATCAAACCCATTAATAGAAATGAGCCGACCAATCTAGACTGTAAACTCAAGTTTTTAAACATTTTTTTTTACCCTGCTTAATCCTGAACTACACGGTGAATTTTAAAATTAGGACAAGTTAACTTATATTCTGGATGTCTACTTTAGTTTTAGTAAAGCCATTGGATTATTTCTCCTTAAGCAAGCAGCTAGTAAATGTCATCTGTAAATAAATAATTACGCTTGTTCATCAACCATCAGTCCGCCTTGTAATAAGATTTTAGTTAAATCTAAAATACACATCATTGTTTCCCGGTAAAGAGCTGTTCCCTGGAGATATTCATCATTCATAGAATGGGCGGCAGCAGGTACTGGCATCATCTGGGACGGGTTTAGGTATATTACGTCAAATACAGCATCAATCATGACACCAACCACTAAATCGTCGATGTAAACAACCATTGCTTTAGATGCAGTAACTACATTAGCAATTTCTAAATTCAAGACCATACGAATATCAATTAATGTTAATATTTCACCACGCAAGTTCATATTACCTAGAATATGAGCTGGGCAGCAGGGAATCGGCTGTAAGTGACGAATATCAGTAAACTCCCGCACCACAGCTAAGTCTAGTCCAAAATATTCATTATTTAAACCAATAACTGCAATCGGGCGACTTCCGATAACATTTTGAATTTCAGCTTGCCGCATCAAATTTGCTACCCGTTCCTGAAATATTGCTCTTTCTTCAGGGGTGGCATTCGGGCAAAAGACCCGATTTTCTTTAAAAGAATTACGAGAAGTATATAGTTCTTTACTTTTACCTTCTACCGTTTCTTCTAAGGTTACAGCTTCAACTCTATCGAAGAATTGAATTAGGTTTTCAGGATTTAGCAATCTTACAATATCTGTCCCTACTGTGGCGAAACCAGCAACAAAATAAGAGGAATTGGTGCCTTCTTGCCCATAAGATAGTTCTGCTGTAATTTTATTTATGGAGATAGTCTGTACTTCCAGAACTTGATTGACGATGATGCCAAACCGAAATCTCTGGCATTGCAGTACGATGATGCTATCGGTGAGGCGGTATTCTTCCAACTCATAACCAAACCGAAGCTGGAGATCCATGATTGGCAAAATTTCGCCTCGAAGATTCAGCGCACCGACTATAGCAGGCGGTGCTTCCACTATTGGCGTTAACTCAGGAAGAAAAAATATTTCTTGTACTGAAAGTGCTTCTACTCCATAAAGGGCAGCATTCAACCTGAAGATAATATATTGTTTGGATTCCATATAATTTATAGCTGCCTTGGTAACATTTTATTAATTTTTGCTATAAGTTCCTCAACTGTCAGGTTATCTAGTTTTTCTAAGGTAGCTTTGAAAGGTAATTTTTGTAATATTTCTAAAGCAACTGTTCGCATTTTTGTAGCTTTGATTGCCTCTCCTTCTTTATCATAAATATAGCCTAATTCTAAATAAGCGTAGATACAGTAAGGAACTAAATAAATAATTTTCTTTAAAAAAGATTTCGCTGCATTAATATCTCCTCTTTCATCTGCAATATGAGCTAGCAGGTATAGTGGCTCTTCTGCTAGAGGATTTACTTTAAGAGCCATCTGGCAATAGTCAATTGCTTTATCATATTTACCTAAATTCGCATAGATTTCTGCTTGGAGATGGTAGGGATAAAATTGCTTAGATTCCAAAGTTATCGCTTCTTCTGCTTTCTCAATAGCTAAAGCATAAAATTTATTTTTAAAAAGAGCTTCTGCTTCTAACAGAAGTGTAGTAACCGCTGCATCATTATTTTTTTCTTCGTTTAGTTTAGAAACAGATAAATTGCTCAAATCTTTGGCTGTATTATTAATTTTTTCCGCTGCTTCCTGCAATAATATTTCTGGTTTCATCAACTGAGAAGTGTTACCTATGGATTGTTCAAAGTTCATTCCCAAATTATTTGCGGAAGCGGAGGAACAAAGTATTTGTTCTCCAGTTTCCGGATATATGCTTGGTTTGGTTCCCCAAAGTCCTGCCCCTAATTCCAAGTTTTCACGCCGTTGATAGATAACTGATTCTGGAAACAATTTTGCCTCCAATAAACCTATATCTTGTCCCTGAAGTTCACTATGAGCCGTCAGGAGATATCCACCAAGCTTAAGCGTGTTGTTAAATTTATTTAAAACCAAGGAAATTGCTGGCTTTTCAAAATAAACAAAAACATTACGGCAAATAATTAAATCGATTGTTTTAATACCATAAGCTGAATTATCAAATTGCTCTTTTACCAAATTTATATTTCTAAATATTACTCGTTCGCGTATATCTTTATTAAGGTGCCATTTGTCCCCTTTCAGGAAAAAATAGCGGTCTTTTAGTTGAGACTCTAGTAAACGAAATGACCAAGAACTATAAACTCCTTGCCGGGCTTGCTCAATCGCATTTTGATTAATATCTGTTCCTAAAATAAAGATGTTCCATCTGTCACAATCTGGAATTAACTCATTGAGAAGAATAGCCAGAGAATATGGTTCTTCGCCAGTTGAGCAACCTGCACTCCAAATCCGCAGAGTTTTTGTGTACTTTTGAGCGGCTATTAATTCCGGTAATATTTTATGTCGCAGCAGAGAAAACTGTCCTTTATCTCGAAAAAAGTAACTTTCGCAAATGGTCAACGAAATTGCCAATTCTTGCCATTCATCATCACTCTGGGGGGAGGAATCTTTTAATAGTAAATAATATATTTCTGGTACGGATATATTGAATAACTTCATCCGTAAGCGAATTTTTTGGGTTAAAGCTTCTCTTTCTTCTGGGCGAATGTGCAAGCCTGTATGAGTGGCAATAAGTTGAATAAAACGCTCTAGTAAAGCCTGATTAAATTCTCCAGTAAATGACACCTCGATCTCCTTTTATTTGAAGTTGTATATAATAACGCGGATTGGCATCGTTTGTCAGCTCATGCCCATGCGATCGCTTAAGAGTGGGCAATCTATAACGGGATACTTTATAAATCCCCCTACTTATTAAAACTCTGTCCTAGAGGAATCTCAATCAAAAATTCTGCACCCTTTCCAGGTTCTGAGAAACACTTCAGCACCCCGCCATGTTTCTCTACTACAATTTGATAGCTAATTGATAGACCTAAACCAGTGCCTTTGCCTACAGGTTTGGTGGTGAAAAAGGGGTCAAATAAGCGCTTTCTCACGTCCTCCGTCATTCCTGCTCCGTTGTCTGCAATCTTAATCACCACTCTATTGTTTCGCACTTCGGTAGAAATCGAAATTGTAGGGATTGGAGACTCTTGACTGGTAACTGGGGAAGGGGAAATTGAGGATTGGGGATTAGGGGCAGAAGAGGCATTTTCCCTGAGTCCCCAGTCAACAGTTCCTATTTCCAAAGCCTCAATAGAATTGCTTAAGATGTTCATAAACACTTGATTAAGCTGTCCGGCGTAGCATTCTACCAAAGGAAGTTCGCCGTACTCCTTAATAACTTGAATCCCGGTGTGGTTAGAGTGCGGTTTCAAGCGGTGATGCAGAATCAGTAAAGTATTCTCTATTCCCTCATGGATATTTACTGGCTTCATTTCTGCTTCATCGAGTCGGGAGAAGTTCCGCAAAGACAGGACAATCTGACGGATACGTTCTGCACCAATCTCCATTGAAGACAGCATTTTTGGCAGGTCATTAATGATGAAGTCTATGTCAATTTCTTCCTGTCGGAGGAGAATTTCCGGGTGAGTATTGGGGTAATGCTGTTGATAAAGGCAGATTAAATCGAGTAGTTCTTGGATGTAGTCGCTGGTGTGGCTAAGATTTCCGGTGATGAAATTGACTGGGTTATTGATTTCGTGGGCGATACCTGCAACCATTTGCCCCAGGCTGGACATTTTTTCGGTTTGAATTAGTTGAGATTGGGCTTGTTTGAGGTTGTTCAAAGCAGTCGCCAGCTGTTGAGCTTGGGTTTGCGCGGCTAGGGCGGCGGCGCGAGTTTGGGCGTAGAGTTCTGCTTGGTCAATTGCGATCGCTAGCTGATCCACCACAGCTTGCAACAACTCCACTTCGCTATTACTCCAAGGTTTAGCACCACTGCAATGACTGCAAACAATTGCTCCTAGATGTCCGGCGTGGGTTTTTAGCGGCAAAAGCAACAGGGAAGTAATCCCCATAGGCGTTAACAGCTCTTTCGTTTGGGCATCCAGGCTGTTGTCATTCTTGACATCATCAACTCGCAGGATCTGGAGTTGGCGAATTTTTTCACTCAGCTGGGAAAGTTCTTGAGGCGGACAGTCTCCGAGCAAACTCGGTTGATTGGGCTTAGCCAGGGCTTCGTGAGTTACTGTCAAGCTAGGCTGATTGGGAAGCGACCAGCACCACAAATACTGGCAGCGGTCAACTTGCAACAAACTCCGAATCTCCTTAACAGCGGTTCCCAGAATGGTATCTAGATCCAGAGAGTCCCGAATCTGACTTGCTAAGCCAAAAAGCAAAGCTTCCCGACGCGCCAAGAGTGCTTCTTTTGCCCAATTTCGATCGATGGCGAGCGCAAGGGCGTTGGCTACCCACCCCAACATATGATTAACTGCTTCAGTAAAGCGCGAATGACTGCCCACAGCGATCGCGCCCACTAGCCGATCTTCCACAATCAAGGGATATCCCGCAAAATAACTGTTGGCGATTAGCAAACAGCTTTCCGCTAACTCACCGTTATAAAGACGCGCTTCCATCCCAGCCGACCGCAGGCTGCTATCTTGACTTAGGTAGGGTTGACGGGTTTGGGCAACGAAGCCAATTACGGAACCCTCCAGAGAGACGCGACGCTCAGCCAATAAATCTTGCCAATACACTTGGCTAAGAGAATTTGCAAAGGCAATTGCTTGCTGTTCCAGAAAAGCCTCTGAAGTAGAAGCTTCTGCAACACTCTGTTCGTTAAATGTCCAGATACTGACAAAATTCGCTTCCAGATGCTGCAACATCCCTTCTGTACAGCGGTTGAGCCTTTCTGATAATGTGCCGCCAGCGCCCAAGGCGGTGCCAATTTCTGCTTCTAAAGTATACAGACGCGATCGCTCTAGCAGTGCTGCCTCTGACTGTTTGCGAGTTGTAACATCGCGGAGAAAAACCGACAAACCATCTTGATAAGGATAGGATCGCACCTCCAGCCACGTTTCCAGAGGTTGATAAAATTCCTCAAAGTGAACCGTTACCTGACAGGAAACTGCTCGGTAAGATTCGCTTTTGAAAGTAGAACCGACTGTTTCTGGGAACTCATCCCATATACACTTACCAATCAATTCCTCTTTTGTTTTAAACAAAAGCTGCTCTGCCCGCGGGTTCAGGTAAGTAAATCGCCACTCGTTGTCCACGCTAAAGAAAGCATCGGCGATACTTTCCAAAATATTTCTGGTTATATTTTCACTTCTAACCGCCGCCTCTCGCGCCGCCTGTTCTCGTGCTAAAAGTTGGATGCGCTCTTTCTCGGCTTGCTTGTGTTCATCGATGTCAGTGTTCGTCCCAAACCAACTGACAATCTGCCCCTTGTCATCGCGCACAGGTAGCGCGCGTCCCAAGTGCCAGCGATAGCTGCCATCAGGCGCATACCGCAGGCGAAATTCAACTTCGTAAGCATCTCCTGTTGTCAGAGAATGCGACCAACGTTCAATGCAGTGTTGCACATCATCTGGATGCAGTACATTTTGCCATCCCCAACCCACCATTTCCTCATATGTGCGTTGAAAATACTCTAGAATGCGCTGGTTGACATAATCGAGTGCGCCATTTGGCTCGGCAGTCCATACCTGCTGGGGAATGATTTCCGTTAGGGCGCGAAAACGGTGTTCGTTCTGCCGTAGCGATTCTTCGGTTTGTTTGCGCTCGGTGATATCTTGGCGAATCGCCACATATTGATGTGGTTTTCCTTCACAATTCAATACTGGAACAATGGTGGTATATACCCAGTAATAAGTTCCGTTTTTAGCTCGGTTTTTGATTTCCCCTTTCCAGACGTTGCCACTGCTAATGGTTGCCCACATCTGTTTAAAAAATTCCTTTGAATGGTACCCGGAATTGATTATGCGGTGGTTCTGTCCGATAAGTTCTTCTTTAGAGTATTTAGAAATTTCGCAAAATTTATCGTTTACATAGGTGATAGTTCCGATGCGATCGGTAATCGCGACAATAGAAGATTGATCTAATGCAAACTTGATATCTGTTACTTGTTTAACTAAGTCAGAAACTTCTAACTCTGTCCGCTGGCACTCTTGTACTGCCTGGGTATCTTTGCTATTTTCAATTATAGTTTCTAGTTGAAATTCGCTTTCTCTCATCCCTAATGCCTGCTGGTGAGTCATAATAATTTGTTCTGTTGTTATTAAGTTTTCGTATGGGGACAAAAGCGCGATCGCTACTTGCCTTAATGCCCTAATTGCTTCCTGCTCTTTCTCGCTTAAATCTCGCGGCGCATAATCAATTGTAGATAGCACTCCAATCATCAATCCGGAGGGCGTGACTAAGGGGACACCTGCAAAAAATCGAATTTTTGGGGCAGATTTCACGCTGGGATGGTTCGCCAAAGAGCGATCGCACAGGGCATCTCGAACGATTATCAAATCACATTCTTGGGGGTGCGAGATGGCGCTAGCGCAGAAAGCTAGATACTTGTCTGCTTCGGTGGTGGTAATACCCAGTTTTGACACTAGCCATTGTTGTTCGTCATCCATGAAGCTCAAGTAAGCTACTGGTGTCTGGCAAATGTCAGCCATTAGACGAGTCAGATTGTCAAAACCTGCTTTCAAAGAAGAGTCTAACAGCGGGCATTGGCGCAGCTCGTCAAATTTGATACCTTCGTTTCTAGGTAAAAATGGGTTCATCTTTAAGCGCCCTCTCCTCTAAAATCCGCCTTCGAGCAATTTAAGTATAAAAAAACACTTTTTTACATATTCTAGATGCGCTGTTTAATAATATCCTTCAAAAAGCTACGGAAGGCACCCTTGAAGGCTTTAAGCCGCAGGCGATCGCTTGACACTTTGAAGTTAGACCGAGTAAGTGAGATAAATAAAAATGTAACATTTATATCTAGCCAAAAGATTTCTTACACAGATACGCAAGCAACAAACAGCAATCCTCGCCTCAACTCACTCTTGTCGCAAGAGAAGAGCTAACGCGATCGCTATGAGCCACTTAGCCCAACCTTGCTTAATCTAGGGTTCCCATAGAGGATATATTTCTATCACCCATCGATATATTTTGGATTTTTTGTTTTTAGTATAGTGGTAGAAATTAACGTAAAGTCGCCAAGCCGTTTTCTACACCCAACTTAATCTTCCACCAGCTCAAATGAAGAGCAGCTCTCAGATTTTTGTTACAATAATTTATATATAGTTCAGTAATTTTGCTGTTAGCCGCTCACTCGCAATCGAGATAAAGTGCGTATGTATGATCTACGCCTCGAAATATATCAACTGTTGCAAATTAATTTACAGAGTGATTATGTTAAAAATAATTGTTAACAAAGGGAATTAAAATGTAATGTTACAGTATACAGTGTGATTAAATAATTTTATACAAAAATGCAGTTCTCTTTTACTTACTAAAGTTAATGCCAGAAAAAACTTATTTTTGTTTAGCTAGTAATAGCCTGGGAATATTATTTGCAGTTTTAAACTTTTACTAACCTAAATCCTGGGGGAAAAAAATGCCTTCAACCTTGAATGATCTACCCGCTATCCTAGTAGTCGATGATAGTCCCGTAATGCAAACTCTGCTCAAAAAGGCGCTAGAGAAAAAATACAAAGTTTTATTAGCTGATAACGCAGTAGATGCCTTATCAGCGATATACCACCAGCCGATTGAAATTTTGTTACTAGATGTTTCAATGCCAGGAGTTGATGGATTAGAACTTTGCCGCACCATTCGCAGCTTACCACAATTTCATCATCTACCCATCATCATGTTAACAGCAAGAGATGGAGTATTTGACAAGGTGCAAGGACGGATTGCTGGTGCTACAGAATATTTGACAAAACCCTTCGATGTGGAGCAATTGCGTCAGGTTGTTGGCAGTTTTGTTAAGTCTAATTGTGCCACTGAAATTTGAAAAATTTCTCGTTGCTAATAATGCAATACGGTTCACTTAAGAACCGTTGTGCTACTTAGGGTTTGGTTTTTTAGCTTTAAGTAAACTGTATTGGATTTGATCCCCTTTTAAAAAGGCAGGCAAAGCCTTGATTTTCTACGCCCCCCAATTTAGCGTTAGGGTTGGGCGATCTTGGCGGTTTGATTGCACTAACAAAATCGTAGTGCCATTGGGGGAGGCGGGAGCCTCCAAAACTTGTGTTCCCAAGAGGGAGCCTGGAAACGAGAAACCTATGAATTATTAATTACTTCTCCGTCATCGTCCAAACGCCATCCCAGTCACTGGGGACGGGGTTGGTGAGCCAATACTTACAACGATCTAGGTGTAGGCCAGCTGCCTTATCCTGGGGATCAAGTGCCATAACTTTTGCAAACTCGCCGATAGCGAAGGCAAATTCACGATTGAGGTAAAGTTCGCGAGCTTTGTGGTAAAGCTCGATCGTATGCTGCTTCTGATCGGGAATTGACTCAGAACGTAACCCCACCAATTCATAAATACTAACTGGTTGGTTCTTGCCTTTAACTCGAATACGGTCAAGTTCTCTGGCCCATACTCTGTCATTGCAGGGTCGATAGGTGCTTTCGCTGATAATGATATCGCAACCGTACTGCTTACTGGCACTTTCTAAGCGAGATCCCAGGTTAACACCATCACCAATCGCTGTAAATTCCATACGCCGACTAGAGCCGATATTGCCACTAATTACCGTGTCGGAGTTAATGCCAATACCAATTTTGATTTCTTGCTTTTTGGATGCAAGACGACGTTCATTGAAGTCTTCCAAACGATGGCGCATTTCGACTGCTGTTTGCACCGACATCCAGGCGTGATCGTCTAGAGGTAAGGGTGAACCAAACACCGCCATGATCGCATCACCAATGTATTTATCGAGGGTGCCTTTGTGCTTAAATACAGCATCTACCATTGACTCAAAATATTCATTAAGCAACTGCACCACTTCTTCCGCCTCCATTCTTTCAGTCAAGCTGGTGTAGCTGCGAATATCTGAGAATAAGACAGAAACTTCCTTGCGATCGCCTCCTAATTTAGCATCACCGCTATTGATTAGCTGTTCTGCCAGTTCCTGCGTCATGTAGCGATACATGGTACTCTTGAGGCGTTTCTCTTGAGAGATATCATCCATCACTACCAGCGCACCGTAGACATTGCTAGCGTCGCTGGCATCAGCAATCGAGTTAATCGATAGGTGAACGCTATGCTGTTCCTCCCCAGTAGACAATAAAGTTTGATCTGGGTAATATTGCTGGCGGCATTTTTCATCAGCGGCTTTTATTGCCGCGCCAAACCATTTGGAAAAATCGCCTTCTTT
Organism: Trichocoleus sp. FACHB-90; assembly: GCF_014695505.1. Lineage (NCBI taxonomy): Bacteria > Bacillati > Cyanobacteriota > Cyanophyceae > Leptolyngbyales > Trichocoleusaceae > Trichocoleus > Trichocoleus sp. FACHB-90. The sequence continues at coordinate 41,310 of NZ_JACJOK010000020.1, read as the reverse complement.
GATGCGAATAAGTTCATCAATTTTTCTACCTTCTAGATGGTCTTGTTCGCTAAATCCTAAAAGCTTCTTAGCACTTTCATTAGCAGCAATAATATAACCAGATTTATCAGTAGAAACAACTCCATTAGAAAGACTGCGGAGAATATCTCGCTGCATTTGTTCTTGCTGCTTGACTGTCGCAAACAGCTTGGCATTTTGCAACGCTACTCCGGCTTGAATATTAAATGCTTCCATGAAGGCTTCATCACTTTGGTTAAAGCTTGCCTTCCAGCATTCAGGTGGTTCGGGCCAATTTTGAGGATTATATGGGGGAAGTTCTCCTTGCTTTTTCTTATTTACAAGTTGGGTGACACCAATCAATTCTTTATCTGCATTAAAGATTGGCATACATAATAAACTACAGGTGCGATAACCATTAGCTTGATCGAGTTGTTTAGAAACTCCAGAGTCGGGATCATCGTATAAGTCAAAGGAAATATTTAAAGGTTGACCAGATTCGGCAACTTTACCAACATAACCTTTGCCTTGTGGTACTCTGAGTTCTCTCATGGAACCATCAGCCAGAGATATTTTTGTCCATAAATCATGGCGATCGCTATCTAACAGCCACAAGGTACTGCGATCTGCGTTCATCAAATTCTTCGCTTCATCCATCACCCGTTCCAGGGTGTCTTCTAAGTCCAAATTACAATGGCTCAAGGAGCGCGTCGCCTTCATTAGGGCATCACTTGCCCTTTGCTTCTGCGTCGCCGCGTAAAACGACCGGGAACTTTCCAGAATTAGGCGAATTGAGGGGGCAAATTCTTCAAAAACTGTTTCGTCTTCTTTAGAAAATCCTTGCAGATCGATTCTTTCTGCTAATTTTTTTTCTGGTTCGTGCGGTAACTTTAACTTATTAATTAATTGAACTACCGCCACCAAATCTCCCTGCTCGTTGAGCAAAGGCAGAGTTAACATTGTGTAGGTACGGTATCCGGTTTTTTCGTCGGTTTGCTTGGCAAACGCTGACCGAGGATCATTATAGAAATCAAACTGTATATTAATGCTTTTCTTGCGTGTTGCTACATCTCCGGCGATGCCTTTATCAGCAGGAATCCGCAACTCTAAAGGTTTTCCTTGATCGCCTTCGGCAAGAATTGACCATAGCTGGTTCTTCTCTTCATCGAGTAAAAAAATAGTAGTGCGGTCTGCACCTAGTAATTCTCCCGTCTTCAAGGTAATAGCATTCAGCATTTCTTGCAGAATGGCTTCAAAACCCTGACTGTCGGTCAGCATTGACAGGGTGTGATTTACTACCCGAAGTTTATCTTCAACACCTGTGACGACTTCTTTAAAACTTTCCTTTTTTAGCGGCGCGAGCAGCGCTGTAAAACTTCCAGTTTTTGTAGCTAATGAGCCACCACGATTCGATTGATGTGGATGATTTTGCGGCATTTTATGCCCTGAGTAATTTTCATCTTGGTGGGGAACAACGTCAATTACCTGATCGGTGTTATTCCAACCATTGATTGTGGTAGATGAAGATGTCATATATTTTACAGGTGCCTGATGTTGAGAAAGGGAGGAGGCTTTGCAAGTATCCTATAAATTTTAGGGAGACATTTTTTGTGTCTGGTGAGCAAAGAATATACTACTCAACAGTTTAATCTCTCTTTGGGAATTAGACATCTGCTTTTATCCAGGGTAGGTGTGTTTGACCGTGGCGGCTTGAGTAAGAAGAGACTCGGCAAAGGCGATCGCATCTTTGGCGGAGTGTCCGCCAGCTAGGGTTGCTAGTTCTTGGCGGCGAGTTTGATGATTGTCTAGAACGCTTACCCTAACGACAGTGCGTTCGGAGGGAGGAAGGATAAAAGATGAAGGATGAAGTGATTTATCGTTGCCATTGGTTTCGATGACTTGTTTATCGACGCGAAAATGTCGATCTGCCATTGCTGCAACCAGAGGTTGGTGAGTAACGCACAAAACTTGCTGTCGTTGGGAAAGTTGGTGAAGTTTATCTGCGATCGCTTGCGCTACTCTTCCCGACACTCCCACATCTATTTCATCAAAGATTAGCGTACCCGGAGCGTTAAGGGTAGCATCGCCGTGTGTTCCTGCCGAGAAGCAAGCTTTCAAAGCCAGCAAAAAGCGGCTCATTTCTCCTCCAGAAGCAGTTGCAGCCAGCGGTTGCAGTGGTTCTCCGGGGTTGGGACTGAAGAAAAAGGCGATCGCGTCTGCACCAGTTGCAGTTGGGGAAATAGGCGAAATCTTAACTTGAAACTGCACCTTTTCCATTGCTAAAGGCTTGAGTTCTGCTATCAGTCGCGTTTCTAGTTCGCCAGCAGCAACGCGGCGCAGAGTTGTGAGTTTGCTAGAAACTTCGGTTAAGGTTTCCTGACACGCTTGATAATTTTTTTCCAGTTCTTCGAGAGACTGTCCTTCTCCCTGAAGTTCTGCCAGTTCTGCGCCGATGCGGGTGTGGTATGCGATCGCATCCGCTAAAGTCGGGCCATACTTGCGGCAAATCTGCTTAAGTTCCCTGATCCGCTCCTCAACCTCAGTTAGTCGCTGGGGATCTGCCTCCAAATTATCACCGTAGGCGTTAATTTGCTGTCCGGCTTCCACTACCTGCGCCAGTGCGGTACTTACCATTTCCAACACTGGTTGCAGGCTAGCATCATATGTCACCATATCACTAAGTGTTGCCTCGGCTTGCCCTAACAAGTCAGCACCCGCTGACTCGCCGGAGTCATTTTGGTAGAGAGCTTGATAAACCTGATAACTCAGCTTTTGTAAATCCACCACATGAGTGAGGCGCTGGAGTTCTTGTTCTAGCTGTTCTTGTTCGTCCGGTTCGTTTAAAGAAGCGGCGTCTAATTCTTTAGCTTGATATTCTAACAAGTCAAGCCTTTGTAAACGTTGCTGTTCAGACTGGCGGCGGTTGTCAAGCAAAGCTTGTGCTTGTTGACAGATAAGATAAGCACTTTGAACGACATCTCGCTGCCTAAGTACGGCTTCGCCAGCGTAGACATCCAGCAACTCGCGCTGGATGGCTGGTGCCATAAGTTGTACAGTTTGACCTTGAGCGGTAATTTCCACTAAGCGATCGCGCAGACGATCCATCATCTGTCGGTTCACCAGAACCCCATTCACGCGAGATCGACTGCGGAGACTTCCCTGAGAGCAGGCAATTTCCCGACAACAAACTATAGCATTGTCGTCGAGCAGTTCAATCTCCTGCTCCAACAGCCAATCACTCATCAATGGGTCTACCTTAAAAGTAGCTTCCACCATCGCGCGTTCAGCACCAGTTCTAATCGACCATTTAGATACTTTCCCGCCTAAAGCAGCATCAATCGCATCCAGAATAATCGATTTTCCGGCACCAGTTTCGCCAGTAAGAACATTCAAACCAACGCCGAATTCCAGTTCTAGCTGGTCTATCAAGGCAAAGTTTTCAATCCGTAGAGACAGGAGCATGGAGCAAAGTTCACCTTGAGGGGAGAGGTCAGGCACTGGCAACCCAGTGAACAATGGCAAGTGCCACATACGTAATAGATTAATGAAAAGAAAACGGGTACTGAGCTACCAAATTTAGTTTAGTGTCTACTTCCAAGTCTCGAAACTTTTCGCCAAACCGGGAGATTGACTTTCCCGCTATTGCTTCGAGCTTTGGCGCGTTAGCGCTTCATTATCTTAACAACAGTTATTGTTACAATACTTTACATCGCCCTGAAGTCGCTTCCCAAGCTTATGAATGTAAAAACAGTCTCCTCTGCCCCATACCAGACAGGCACAGTTGTCATCGAAAAGACAGATACTTTAGCGCCTGTTGAGGTTGATGTAGAGACGCGGTATATCCCGTCTTCAGTACCTACTACAAGCTATATCCAACCAGAAGGACTGCGCTACAATCCCGTCACCATTAACGAGATTTATCGGCAGCAACCATTCCAAGTATGGGGGCGACTGATCAGCATTCTAGTGCCATTGCTGCGCTTTGCCTTCAGTTTGTGGTGGGACAAGCAAACCGGAAAGGTTGCCCAAAATGAACGGAAACGGGCAATTGCGTTGCGCCAAATGATCGCCAGACTGGGGCCAGCTTACATCAAGGTAGGACAAGCGCTCTCGACGCGACCCGATTTAGTTCCTCCGGTATATTTAGATGAACTGACACAGCTGCAAGACCAGCTGCCACCATTTCCGAACGAAGTGGCATATAGATTTATTGAGGAAGAATTAGGCGATCGCCCGGAAAACATTTACGCTGAAATTACTCCAGATCCAGTAGCAGCAGCTTCACTGGGACAAGTTTACAAGGGCAAGCTGAAAACAGGCGAAACCGTTGCCGTAAAAGTACAACGCCCCGGTTTGAAAGAACGCATCGCCCTAGATATTTACATTCTGCGCGGTCTTGCTGGGTGGGCGCAAAACAATCTCAAACAGGTGCGAAGTGACCTGGTAGCCATCATGGATGAATTTGGCATCCGCATCTATGAAGAAATGGACTACACCCAAGAGGGACACAACGCCGAGCGCTTTGCTTCTCTATACGGTCACTTACAAGATATTTACATCCCCAAGATTTACTGGGAATACACCCAGCGTCGTGTCCTGACGATGGAGTGGATCAATGGCACCAAGTTAACTCAGCCAGAGACACTCCGCGCTCAAGGAATTGATGCCGTTCATTTAATTGAAGTCGGTGTTCAGTGTTCGCTGCGGCAGTTGTTGGAACATGGCTTTTTCCACGCTGACCCCCATCCAGGCAACCTGTTAGCAACTCATGACGGTCAGCTGGCTTATCTAGACTTTGGCATGATGAGCGAGGTCAAGCCCTATCAGCGATACGGCTTAATAGAAGCAGTTGTTCACATGGTCAACCGCGACTTTGAAGGACTTGCCCGCGACTACGTGAAGCTAGAGTTTTTAACCCCGGATACTGACCTGACTCCCATCATGCCAGCGCTTGCCAAAGTCTTTAACAACGCACTGGGAGCTAGTGTCGCGGAAATGAACTTCAAGAGCATCACCGACGATATGTCGGCTTTGATGTATGAGTACCCTTTCCGCGTCCCAGCTTACTACGCGCTGATTATCCGCTCTCTGGTCACGTTAGAAGGGATTGCCATTAATGTTGACCCCAACTTCAAAGTTCTCAGTAAAGCCTACCCCTACGTTGCCAAACGCCTCTTGACAGACCCCTCGCCAGAATTACGGACATCTCTGCGCGACCTGCTGTTTAAAGACGGCAGTTTCCGCTGGAATCGTCTGGAAAATCTGTTAAAAAATGCCCGTAACAGCGACGATTACGACCTGAATCAGGTGTTGAATCAAACGCTTGATTTTCTTTTCTCGGAACGGGGCGCGTTTATCAGGGAAAACCTGATTGATGAAATTGTCAAGGGTGTAGACACGCTCGGACGGCGGTCTTTCCAAAATTTCACATACTCGTTACGCGAACGGGTGGGAATGACGGTTAATGAGGCACCGCCAACGGTAGAGGCATCCCAGAGTCTGGATCATATCAAACGGATTTGGGACATTCTCCAAGAAACGAAGGGCTTTGACGCGATGCAACTGCTGCCTGTGATTCCCCAGTTGCTGATGAAGCCAGAAACTCAGCGCATGGGACAAAAAATTGCTGGAGGTTTGGTGCAGCGGGTAGCGGCGCGGCTGATTCGGGACGTTTTACTTCAGGATACGCCTCCAGAAGCCTCTCGGAACGGTCACAAGCCCCGCGAATATCCTCAAACACCTCCGCGCTTAGCTTTGCCTCCTGCTGCCCTTAGATAAGGCTGTATAGACCCTACGGGACGCGGTTGGGCGCTCCTACGAAGGGTAATTGCAAAAAAGGCTGGGTCATTGAAGAGCGTATCTTCGCTCCTCTATGACCCAGCTAATTTTTTTGATTAGTAATAGCATTTGTCTGTGAGGCTACAATTTGGCAAGCAATCCTCAGCAGTTAACGCACTGTTCTATTCACTTCAAGTTTGATTAATAGAAATTTACGATCCACCTTAGTTTTAGGCGATCGCTTCCCTACGCTTGCTAACCTAAAGCAGCATAGGTTGCCAACTGGATAAATCTTTAAGGATTTTGGTTATGAACGCACAACCACAGATTATTAGACAAAGTGAGTTACTCAATCGGCTGGTGCTGGATCGCAGTACGGCAGAAGAAGTCGGTCGTGTAGATCAATTGTGGTTAAATCCTCAATCTCACCAAGTTGTAGGTTTTAACTGCAAGTCAGGATTTTTGGGTAGTCTGAAACAGGTGTTTAGGTGGGAGCAAATTACTACGATTGGCACCGATAGTATTATCGTCAACAGCACTCCAGAAGTTGTTGAACCTGAAACACCCATTCAGAAAATTTCTCTGCTTGGTCATGAAGTGTGGACGGACGCAGGTAACAAGGTTGGTAAAATAGTAGACTATCTCTTGAATCCTCAAACTGGCGCTATTGTTAATTACTTATTTGTTTCTAGTGGTTGGCGTGGCGCTTTGGATGGGATTTACCTACTTCCGTTAGAAGCGATCACTTCCACTGGAAGCAAACGAGTAATTGTCTCAGATACAATTATTCAAACTCCTCAACAGTATGCGGAGGGGCTGAATCAAAAAATGACTCAAGCGGCAGAGTTAATAAAAGAAGACTATAAGAAAACTCAGGATGATTTAGAAGCTCTAAAGCGCAGCGCTCAAAATATTGCCGAACAAGTCAAAGACACAACTGAAACGGTGGCTGGTATTGCTAAAGAAAAACTTTATGAGGCGAAAGCACAACGACAAGATCCTTCTCAACCAACTGAGACAGTGCAAACGATTGATACTACAGCTCAGCTTTTACCAAACGAACCTCCACAGTTACCAGAAGATACAAAATAGCTAATTGTAAGGATAGGGAGAGAGGCGATTGATCCTCCTCTTTATCCAAAGCCAATACACAAAACTATCATTCAAGATAAAGCGATCGCGTTTTGCTGGAGAGAATGCGATCGCTACCTCTTCTTTTGCTAATTCAAAGACCTTACATTTATGTCATTTGGGGTAAGTTCAGCTTTTCCCCAAATTTCAGGTAACGGAGTTACCCAAGAAACAGGTACAGAAATCACATCTAAAGTTTCCCCATCTTTAAAGACTTCCAGAGTATATCCAGGCTCTTCCTGATTTTTGGTAGGAAGTAGATGATCTAAAACAACTCCCTTGTCGCCTTTTTGAACTGCGCTATCAGGAACGTCTTGATTAAGTAACACCCACTGAAATAATCTTGCTGTTGTCATTGTTTTAACCTTCCTGTGACTTGTCAGGATATAAAGGCATTTTTATCTATTTCATCCCAATGCTTCACAAAAGCCTATCATTTAGACTAAAGCGATCGCATTTTGCTGGAATGAATGCGATCGCTACCTCTCCTCCTCATCCAAAGCCTCTCTATTGCCTATCGTTTAAGCTAAAGGGCGTAGAGCAATTCAATCAGTAAGTGGGTAGAAATGTCAAATATTTTTAAAGCCGAAACTCAAACAATTATAAATGAGATTTTTTGGATTCCGTCTCTATCATGGGTTGCTTCTTGCAAACATCCAGACCAATTGGAGTGGTGGCGTGGAATTGATGACCGATTCAAAAAACTGCACAGCGTTTTAAAGGCTAATTTCTTTGAAGCTCCTTTTCCTCTGTCAAACCTAGAGAAAAGGGAAAGGAATTTTTACATAGCTTGGGTGGATTACTACAAAGCCCTTTACGATGTCCTTGAAAACGGATGGGACATTATTGCTCAATCCGCTAGAGAGGGGCTAAACTTTACGCTTCAATCTCCGGGAGAAGCCATGTTTTATATAATTCAGTGTCATGCTGCCGCAATGTTCGCTGTGTGCCAGCAAGATTTTGGCTACTCTAGCTGGTCATCAAAAAGCGCCTATGACGAGTACCGACTTAGGAACAAAGAGGAAATCGGAGGAGAACTTGACAAGAGCAATCAAAAGAAATTGGAAAAAGCAGTGAAACTCAACGACAACCGAGGAAAGCAGATTAACGCGCTATTTAAGTTAGAGCAGTTCTGCATTAGCAGTTGTTTAGCTGCATCAAAAAAAGACCTTAGTATGAAACATAAAATCAAGGAGCTTAATTATTGTGCAAAAGCTTTCCAAGAAAAACTTCAAGCAATACTACGCAATACACAAGGATTCGCATGGGAAAAAGGGAACAAGAAGAACTCAGACCCAAAGGGCGGTGTCTACAAATAGTGTGACCATCTTAACAAAACTTAAAATCTGGTCAAAAATCTAGATAGTCAGAATCTGCTCTTATTCTGAAACTAAGAAAGCCACTCAACCCCTAAACTAACCAGCCGCTAACAGGTTGAAGTAGACAGTGGAGTTGAAGCGTGTCCTTTAAGTTTCGTTGAGACTAATTATGAATCAGAATCAGTACAATTGGGCTGGAAGAATCCAGCCTTCATCCTCGTTTGTCCAAAAATCGGGATATGACTTCTCCACTCAAAAGAAAGTGAGTAAGGTAGAACAACAGCAGAGTATTTTGATCTCTTCCAATCCAACTGACTCTCCTAAACCGCCAGAATTAGGAGGTTTAATCCCCATATTGACTTATGGAGGAGTTGCAGTAGCCGTCATTATTGCGATGGCTTACTTCTCCCAAATCCAGCTAAAGTCGATTACTGAACTGCTTAAAACAGTGAACAAAAAAACTAAGTAACTTGTTTGTCTCTACTCCTAAAATAGTTCAGCAGCCAGTTTATATGGCTAGCTGCTGAATACTAATATTTACTTAGTCCTAATGCGCGATCGCTCTCCAATTCCACAACTTTTATGCTTGATGCTGCGCTAGCCAAGTCGCTAGTTCTGTTTCATCCGAAAATTCTAATAAAGCCTCGCTCAATTCATCTAGAGCGGTTGCAGATAAGCTGTTTATTGTGGATTGTAAATCGGGAGCGATCGCGCCGATTCTTCGAGCCAGCAAACGATTAATTATTGCCAATTTTCCTTGTTCGATTCCTTCGTGTAAGCTCTGTTCTACTCGCTCGACTCCCCAAGGTAACAGATTCCCCGACTCATCCCACCAGCGCAACCAATTGCCAGTTACTCCTGCCTTTGTACCTTGCCAAACTCCCAGGAATAAACCTATTGATGCTATCAAGTAACGTCCATTCGCATCGGGTTGTCGCAGTTGATAGTGTCCCTCTACTAAATCGTGGACTTCTAATGTCCCATCATTAGGGTCAAAAATTACATAAAATGGTACTTGTAGAATGCGCTCGTAAAAGTACCATTTTCCATAAGGATAAGTAGATTTAGCGGAGTATTCCCCTTGTTCGGTATCTGATAGAAACTCCATGACAACTGCCGGTACATCACCCTCCGCATGAGGCGTATAGCTGCGGCGAATGACTCCAGGTGCGACAGGTGACACATTGGGAATGTAAACCCAGTCTGGTGCTTTAACAACTATTTTCTCATTCACAGTGGCACAGATACCAAAGTTGGAAGCGATAATCATGGATGCAGTAATAAAACCTGCGATTTCCAGAATTTCTCGCAGCGCCGATGCTAATAAAGGGTGATAAATGTTTTCCACTGGATCGTCAGGTAATTGAAAGTCATCGGGTAGTTTTTCCCATGTGATTGTGTAGGATGTTTTAGGGCTTACTAATTGAGTTTGAGTCATGATTTTAGCGCTCTTTAATATACTTCGTCGTGAGTTCCAATATCAATCAATACAATCAATTCCTCCCCGGCTTCATTATCCTGCTGAAAAGTATAAATAATTCGGCAATCATACTCGACCCAACACGCCCATAATCCTTCTAATTGACCTCGCAATTTATGTGCTTTCAAAGAGGGAGCAAATGGGTCATTCACAAGCAATTCTAAAACCGAAAATATTGTTGACTCAAGCAGAGGATTTTTACGAACAACACGCTTAAAAGCCCGTCGAAAGCTGTTGTCCCAAACCAGAGTTCTCATTCTTGTTCAAGTAAATCAGCTTGAAGTTCAGCAAGTGTGCCACGCTTCGCTGTACCTGCTTGGAAAGCTGTTAATGTCGCAGTTGCATTACTAGCAATTTCTTGCCGTCGCTTTTCAATTCGTCTTTTTTTAATGAGTTCAAATAACAGTTCTTGGTCTTCAGTGGAGAGTTCTTCAACATACTCAACCAGAGTTTGGAAAGATACAGGAACGCTCATTAGCAGTTACTAAGATTAATTGAATGATTAAAGCTCAAAGGGCATCCATAAGGGATGCCCCTATTAGCAAAAAGCTAATTATGCACCGACCGCTTCCTTGGCGGCGTACATCACTTCTAGGGTGATGACGTTGAAGCCGCGATCGCGTGCAAATTTCTCGGTGTTGCGCTTCACTTTGCCGCGCACGAAACCAGGAACTTTGTTGAGTTCTGCTTGTGCTTCTTTGTTCCAACCGAGGTCAGAATCAGCAGAAATTCCCTTGGTAATCACTTCTTTGGTGTCGTGTCCGCCGAAGATTTCCAAGAGGTGATCTTCCATTCCCAAAGTGAAGGAATTGTAGATCAAATCTGTAATTTGATTCGTGCCTTCGTAGCCGCAGAATGGCTTGTAACCGATGGGAAAATTCTGAACGTGAATCGGTGCTGCAATTACGCCGCAGGGAATATTTAGACGCTTACCGACGTGGCGTTCCATTTGGGTGCCGAAAATGGCAGAAGGTTCCACACGAGCGATCGCATCCCCAATTTGACCATGATCTTCTGTGACAATCACTTCATCACAGTATTCGCCCACCTGCTCTTTGAACCACTCAGCATCGTACTTACAATAAGTACCCGCCCAAACAACGTGAATCCCCATTTCTCTTGACAGAATTTTGGTGATAGCGGCGGCGTGGGTGCTGTCGCCAAACACCACAGCTTTCTTACCAGTCAAGTTTTGGCAGTCAATTGAACGGGAGAACCAAGCGGCTTGCGAAACGTGCAAAGTTTGCTCGTTGATGTAGTCTGTGTAGTCAACATCTGCGCCTTGAGCGTTAATTATTTCCTGAATTTTGCGGATGCAACGCGCTGTTTCTACCACACCCATCGGCGTGATATCTACATAAGGCATCCCAAATTCTTGCTCTAGGTAACGAGCCGCCATTGGCCCGATTTCGCGGTAAGGAACCAGGTTAAACCAGGCTTTCGGCAAATTCTTGAGATTGTGAACTGATGCGCCTTCTGGAATTACCTCATTTACCTGAATTCCTAAATCAACCATCAACCGCTTTAACTCGGTGCAGTCGTGGTGATTGTGGAATCCGAGGCTGGAAATTCCGAGAATGTTAACTGAGGGCTTTTCAGTTTTCCCTTCTGGTAAATCGCCTTTTTTCCGGGCTTTCTCGATGTAAAGCTGGACAATTTGGCGCAGGGTGATGTCGGCTGCTTGCAGTTCATTGACGCGGTAGTGGTTCACGTCCGCCAGCATCACGTCTGACTTGGTTTCTATGGAAGCGCGTTCCACAAAGTTTTCCAGGTCTTCTTGGAGAATGCTGCTGGTGCAGGTGGGAGTCAGCACAATCAGGTCTGGGTGTTCTTCAACGTCTTTCCGGGTGATGTTGTCCACCACCTTTTCCTGGGAGCCACGCGCCAAAACGTTCCGGTCAACGGAACTGATGGTAACTGGGGTGAAGTTGCGATCGCGCTCTAGCATCGATCGCATGACGTTGAAGTAGTCATCCCCAATCGGCGCGTGCATGATGGCGTGGACGTTCTTGAAGGAGCTAGAGACGCGCAGGGTGCCGATGTGAGCCGGGCCTGCATACATCCAGTAAGCCAATTTCATAGAGTTCTCCCTTATGGTGATTCCTAATTTTGTGTCTGGAGGCGGCTGAAATAGTTGATTGCAAAGGCTTATTGTCTCAGATTCTCTCAAACATCAATCCGACTGTGCTTTAGAGAAATTGTTAACTTCGTCAACCTGGAAAAGAGGTTGTAATGTGCTTGATGACTAGGATGCAAGGTTAGGAAAGCGCGATCGCGCTTCCCTGTCATCGCAATTAATCTTAATTTTTTTCCACATTCCGTTTCAATTACCACATAGTATTTCCATAGTAACTATAGGCTTATATCTATATAATCGGTAGTGGAAGCAATTTTAAAAACATAAATATATTAAAAAGTCAACAGCTCATTAGCTTAAGAGCGTAAAAACTGATAAGAGGTCGTAATGCAAACTAAACAGGATTGGGAATGGCTTGCTGCAAGTTCTGAGTATCAAACTGCGATCGCAGTCCAAGAACTTTTGAGAGAGGAAAAATGGATGGAAGCAAGCGAGGGTTTAGCTTTTTTAGTTGAATCAATGGGAAAATCAAAAAGATTGGCGCTGAAGAGTCAGCTAATTGGTCTGATGAGCCATGTAATTAAGTGGAAATCTCAACCAGGGCGTAGGTCGTCTAGCTGGGCTATTAGCATTGTTTCTGCCCGTCGAGAAATTGAGGATATTCAGGAAGAAGTTCCTAGCTTGAATCGCGATTTTATTGAATCAGTTTGGGATAAATGCTTTCGGGCAGCTGTGAAAGAAGCTGAATTAGAAATGGGAATGAAATCTCAATTAACCTCACTTTCTTGGAAAGAGGTATTTGAGGAAGAATACAGCTTGTTAGCAGAAGATTAATCTAGCTAAACACAATTTTTAAAGCTTCACGCTGTGCTATTAGCATTTCTTGAATACCCTTTTCTGCTAAGTCCAACATTTGATTCATCTGAGTGCGGTCAAAAGTTCCTTCCTCCGCAGTTCCTTGAACTTCAATTACGCCCAGATGTTCGTTCATCACCACGTTGAAATCTACCTCAGCGCCAACATCTTCAACGTAGTTCAAATCCAAAAATGGCTCACCTTCTAAAAGTCCGACAGACACGGCAGCTATTTGATGACGAATAGGCGATCGCTCCAACTCTCCTATCTGCACCAATTTATCCAAAGCATCTGCAAGCGCCACAAAGCCGCCTGTAATCGAGGTTGTACGGGTTCCCGCATCCGCCTGTAAAACATCCGCATCCACAGTCACCGTGCGTTCTCCCAGTGCCTCGAAATCCAGAGATGCCCGGAGACTGCGCCCAATCAATCGCTGAATCTCTTGGGTGCGTCCAGACAGCTTGAGAAATTCCCGTTCTTGGCGTTGGGGTGTGGCACTTGGTAACATTCGGTACTCAGCAGTTAGCCAGCCTTTACCGCTACCTTCTAAGAACTTGGGAACACCCTTTTGAATAGTCACGCTACAAAGAACATGGGTATCGCCGCAGCTAGTCAGAACCGACCCCGCGGCAAATCGGGTGAACATTCGCTCAAAACGAATCGGACGAAGTTGATCAGGTTGCCGACCATCAGGACGTTGCCAAGACATCGCACTTGCCTCAAAATCCTTGATTAGAATACAGCAGTTAGTGGTCAGTTTAGCTTAACTAATCGTTTACAGCCTTAAATTACTTTTTAAGCGCCAAGATACGCAAAGGACTCTGCGAACCTTTGCGTTAGCGAAGCGACAGCACTAGCTTTGCGTTTAAAAATCTTCTCTGCTGAAAGCTAACTAAGATTAAGTTTTTGTAAAATCTCGTGCTGTACTTGCTCTGGAGTTTGGTCGCCGTTGACGGTTAACAGGCGCTGACGATGTTCGTAATATTCCAATATGGGGATAGTGCGCTCTTGGAATAAATCGATGCGGCGCTGTACGATTTCTGGTAAATCATCGGGACGCGATCGCTCTAAGGAACGGCTCATCAACACTGATTCTGGCACCTCCAACCAAATTGCCCAGTCTAGATGTTGCCCCAAATCGTCCAACAGAAAATCTAACTCTTCTGCTTGGAAAGCGGTACGCGGATATCCATCCAACAGCCAACCAGTCGTTAGATCCGGTTGTAAGAGGCGCTGGCGCATGAATTCAATCATAGTTGGGTCGGGTACTAGCTCGCCCTTGTCCACATAAGGCTGGGCTTCTAGACCTAGTGGAGTAGCAGTAGCGATCGCTTGTCGCAAGATGTCCCCAGTAGCAATGCCTGGGATACTCAGTTGGCTGCATAACCGTGCCGCCAGCGTTCCCTTACCTGCCCCTGGCCCTCCCAAAATTACCAGTCTCACTGCACCTTGCTCCTGCTGCGATCGAATCATGCTTAAGTATTGGCTATTTTGCCATCTATCGCGTACCGAGCGTGACTGCTTTGGCAAGCAGCACTATCACACCCACCTATTGACGGATAAATATATCTAGTGTTTGATTATGATGCAAAATATAAAAGCACACTACATATCGTTTGCCTTTGATAATTTTTCTTTGGCAAGCCATGTACCATTAAACATTGCCCTATGGTTGCTCAGTTAGAAAGCCCTACTCTCAATTCCACGCCACGCTTACCTTACACCGTTCAAGGGCTGGTACAAGTATTCACCAGTTCTCACCGCAATTTTTTTACAACCGTGATGGCGCAAGCCCTACGAATCGCGGGGCAAGGAACTCCAGTTTTAGTGGTACAGTTCCTCAAAGGCGGAATTGGTCAGGGACACGAGCATCCAATGCAGCTAGGGCAAAATCTAGATTGGATTCGCTGCGATCTTCCCCGTTGCATTGACACGCCACACCTCGAAGAGGCAGAAACTCACTCGTTACTCCAGTTGTGGCAGCATACACAAAATGTAGTGTATGAAGGCAAATATTCCCTTGTGGTTCTGGATGAATTGAGTTTGGCGATTAACTTTGGCTTAATTCCCGAATCTGAGGTACTGGCTTTTTTAGAAAAACGCCCTCCCCATGTCGATATCATTTTGACAGGGCCAGAAATGCCCCACGTGCTTCTGGAGGTTGCCGATCAAATTACCGAAATACGTCGGAGTCACAGACCCTAAGATGAGGAAACTGATAATGGTTTCGTTACTTCTTGTAATTTCCACTGCTCTAAAACGCTCTTGAGTTGAGTTAAAGCATCGTCATAATCTTTGAATTGAATCTCAACTATTACGGTGGGGATGCCGCGCGGGAATCTTGATATTTCCTTACCTTTTTCATATAGAAGAATAATGGGGATAGAGTTTATCTCCGCGTAAGCTAACTCCATACCTACACCAAGAGAGGAATAGCCAACATAAGCAATAACCAAGTCGGACGCACTGACTTGGTGCTTGTCTGTTTCAAAAACTTGACGAGGACTGATATCAGGATTATTGATAGGGTCCGTATTTATATGCGGGACATAAGCCTCAAATCCTATTTCCTCGCAAAGTGAGCCAAGAGTCTCATAAAAAGCTTTGATTGCTGCTGAATTCTCAATCCCAGTCAAAGCGCCAGATATGTAAATTTTTTGTGTATGTATTATACTCATAACTTAGATATAGGTTTCAACCTATCATAAACAATAGGGGCTATTACAGCTAGGAATCCAGCTATAGAAGAACCGACAGCAGGATTAATTAAAGAGGCTGTAATCCCGCAAATTAAAGCCACAATAGCCAAGAAAATACTCAAACTAAGGCGATTTTTATTTTCGTTTTCTATTTTTTGTTGTCTGGTGTTTTTTTCTGTATTTATTCTTTCTTTTTCTAGTTCAGCTTTCTCTAAAAGTTGATCCCAAAGATCATCTCTGTCAATAGGTCTGCCGAGATTTGTTTTGGATGCAAGGTTAACTCCGTAGAAACAAACCGTACAGAAAGGCTCTTTAAATCTGAGTTCTGTAGGACTATCACGGTAATTACGAACTGAAATTAGTAATTTGCCTGACCATCCAGGATCTATCGTAGTAGAAATATTAGATAAGCCTTTAGGAATCATCTTTGAGACCATTGAATGTATAGTAGATGATACTTTTTTAGAAAGGATTAAAGACTCCAAAGTTCTTATCACTACCGTATCATTAGCATCTATATAAATTTTTCCATCTTTTTCAATATCAATCACTGATTTCTTACTCCAAGAAAATCCTTGTTTTCCTACTCTTAGGTCATAACCAACAGGGGTTAAATACTTTTGCTCAAAATCTTCTATATCTAGCCCATCTTCACAAGTATTTTTGAAATCATTCATGGCTTTTTTGATGTCTTCATCGCTAAACATGATTAAGCTCCATAAATATTGCTCTCCAGGGGTTATCGGATTTATACCTTAGCTATTTTAGGCGAGAGTTCTGGCAACAGATGTAGGATTCAACAGAAACAAAGCTGCTCTTTTTGCTGTTTCTTCAGACAGCGGAATTTGTTTGAGGGTAACTAAACCATCTTGGATAAAGAAATCCCTCACCAGGATATTTTCTCCACTGTTGAAAGGAGTTTCATAAAAAACTTCATAAATCCCTGCTGAAATAATTAGCTTTAAACAGGATAGGCAAGGTTCTAGGGTGACGTAAATACTAGCACCATCAGTAGAAATCCCGTGCTTAGCAGCTTGCGCGATCGCATTCGCCTCAGCATGAACAGCACGGGATGGCATCGCTTTACTAGCATCGCAGCTACTAAGACCAGGATAACAGTATCCCTGAGTTGTACAATGAGCAGAGCCTGACGGCGATCCGTTGTAACCAGTAGCTACAACTTGCTTATTTTTAACGATTACTGCACCTACTGGAAATGCAAGGCAAGTTGAGCGCGTAGCTGCAAGTTTAGCCAACATAAGAAAGTATTCATCCCAGGTTGGTCGTTGAGAAGATTCGTACACTATTCTCTATCCTGAATGTATTGCTTACCTGTTTTGAGACATTCAGCGGCTTTCTGTAACTCCATTCCCAAATAAGCTGCATGGTCTGGACGTATTGCTGGAGAAGCCGCACAAATTTCTCTTACTAGCTTCAATGGATTTTTACCGAAGTAGCAAGCAACAGCTTCACCGCTACCTGGTGTTGTTTGGGTGACAGCTATCTGGCTATTTGTAATCTCGATTAAAAAATTTCCAGACGGATCGTAGTAGTCCTGTTGGTTACAAATCGCCGCATACTGTTGCTGGATTAAATTATCAGCATTTTCCCAAGTGTCATCATAAATATGAGCTGACTGACTAATTGTAATTAGCGGCCCCATCTTTAATTTATAATCGGAACGTCTCGTGATTTCATCTGTAATATGCCTTTGCAATGCCCTTAGCCCCATAGCATTTGCCACCCATGCGCCAAACATATCGTTACTCCTGAGCGTAGCTGTCAGGCTAAGATTTCCATTGACAACTCTTACCCAAATATGGTTTAGGCATGGTGAACCACTATGTTGATGATCTGATGTACCATCTGCTCTGCGGTTGATATTTCCCCCGGAATCCCAGAGATTCATAACAGCGCTAGCAGCGTCTATTTCTCCGATAAGTTTCTGAATTACATCCTCTATCTGATCGCGCCCAAACCAAGAGCGAAGCCGTTGTGAGTAAGTGTATTTAATACCTTCTACATAAGGAGCATCTTCTAAGATTTGAGGAATATAGTTTTTGATGGTTTCAGGATCAACAGGTAAATAATTTGGTTCAGGAAAGTAGAATTCATCAGGCTCGTCAGTAACAACAGCCATTAAGTTGATCAATTCCTGAACATATCCATCGTAGCCAGTGGGTCGAATTATTCCAGTTGTCTTAATGCGATGAATTATTTTGACCCAGGTTTGAGCAATGGTTTTTCCTTCAATGCGATGTCCATAAAGTTGCCCAGGTAGTACAGTTGGCACTACTTCGGACAGCGGAATGTCCAATAACGGAGAACCCCACTGTTCAACTACACCCCGTTGCGCGTAAGACTTTACTAACTCTACTGCCTCAGCAATTGATTCGGCTTTTTCCGGTGGTGTAATGGATTGCTGTAATTGGTATAAGGCACTATCTGAAATCTCAATATCAATATACCCAGGAATGTAAGAGTTTATCACCCAACATCTACGCCCAGTATCAGTTTTACCTTCTCTGAAGCCCTTCCGAAAGAAGTCCAGCAGGCACTCACATCCACCAGCGTTACGGTCTTCCTTGGTTGCGTTGAGAATTACCAAAAATCTTACATGAGGATTAGCTAGTAGATTCCTAATTAAAAAGCTAATTCCCCTAGTTGGAGAGTAAAGCTGCCCAATAACAGCATATTCGTGGGGTTGCAGATGTTTGGCGATCGCTTGCTTAACAGTCCAACCTGTGACAACGGCAGTTTGCCCCGTACCACAAATGAGCTGATTAGGCTTGTACAGTGGATTGTACTGAAATTGAGTTACTTGATCGGTTACTGCCATGAAATGCTGATAGCACGATCTTATATCATAACATCTTATTTAGTTATTTTATAAAAAATAGCTAAAATCAGGAAGAACGCGATCGCCGGAAATTAAAAAAGCCTTCGAGGAAATCTTGCAATCCAGTATTCTTGCTGAGTCGCTGTTGATGCCACTCTTGCGCGGTTTGGTAAATAATTTCTGACAATGTGGAAGAAATGGGAGGCAACTGCAACAAAGCATTCACCGTGATTTTCTGCTGTATCGCCAAAGCGATGATGTGAATCAATTCATCAGCTTGAGTTCCGACGATGCAGCTGCCGAGAATTTGCCCATTGCGACGCAAAATAAGTTTACAAAACCCGGTTGTTTCTCCCAACATCTGGGCTTTACTTGCAGATTTGAAATATTGCCGCAACACTACGACATCCTTAACATAGATGCGTCTGGCTTGCTCCTCTGTTAAACCAACTCGTGCCAACATGGGGTCAGAAAAAACAGCTGTGGGAATGCCGCGATAGTTTGCTTTGAAGATGGGCAAAAATAAGGCATTTTTCAGGGCGATGCTGGCTTCGTACTGGGCGATGTGAGGAAGCTGATGACCACCAGCAACGTCTCCACAGGCATAAATGCGGGGATTTCTGGTTTGTAGCTTTTCGTTCACCTGAATGCCACGGCGATTCATCTTCACCCCAACGCCTTCCAAATTTAAGGATTTGATGGGCTGCGATGATGGCGTACACAGCAAAATTTCATCAGTTTCGATAGCTTTGTTGCCAGCTAAAACCCACTTTTTGCCATCAATCTGTTTTACTTGTGTCACCTCTGTTTGCGTCAGGATGCGGACACCCTCGGCTTCCAGTTGCGCTTGAATTAGCCTAGCTGCCTCTGGGTCTTCTTTGGCTAAGATGTGCGAACTACGTGCCACCAAAGTAACATCTGCACCCAACCGCGCTAAAATCTGCGCCATTTCAGTGCCAGTTGCGCCGCCGCCAATCACTACCCACTCTTTGGGTAGTTTTTCAGGGAATTTCTGCTGCCAATCTGCTGGTGTCAGATAGCCAGTAGATTGTAGTCCGTCGATTTCGGTTGTTGCTTTATTTGAACCTGTCGCAATTAGGTAGGCACGCGATCGCAATCTCCGCCCGTTGACGACAAAGCCGAGGTAAGGTTTGCGGCAAAATTCCCCCTCACCAATAATTACATCAACGCCCAAAGAAGCCAAAACAGCAGGGGAATTTTGTTCTTCTAAGGTGGAGACAACGCCCGATGCCCACTCAATTGCCTCGCTAAATCGAATTGAGATTTGCTGCGGGGAAGTTGCATCAGCCTTATCCCAATAAACACCAAATTGATCGGCGTTACTCGTCTGCTGAAGAACTCGCCCAACCTGAGTTAAAGATTGGTTGTAGATACCAGAATGTAGGGACAACCCTGGCGGGGTATTTTCAATTAAGGCGACGCGGGCTTGCAGATGGGCAGCAGCAATTGCCGCATAGCGCCCTGCCTGTGTACCTCCTATTACAACTAAGTCGTACTCAACTGCCATAATTAGTCATTTGTCAGTAGCTAATTGATAATAGCTAATTGCTAATTGTCAATTGCCAGTCTGACCTTAGTTATTAGCGATCGCTAATGGCTATTTACTCAAATTGCTGCCAAACCTGCGATTAGGCGCTGATTTTCCGCCTCGGAACGCACCGCCACCCGAAAGTAGCGATCGCCCAATTCTGGAAAACTCACACAATCACGAATCAGAATCTTACTCTGCTGGAGAAGTTTGGACTGTACCTGTGGGCTGGGTTGTTCTGACTCAACCAGTAAAAAATTAGCCGCACCCATGTAAGGATGCAACCCCGGTATTTGCGCCAGCCCTTGAAACAGTTGTAACTTTGCGGGTTCCAACCAATTCCAAGTTTGCTGTTGAAATTCTGTATCCTGTACCGCAGCTATACCAGCAGCAGCAGCTAAGGTGTTAACAGGCCAGGGGTCGCGCCGAGTTTGCCAACGGCGGAGTCGGTCGGGGTGCGCGATCGCATAACCTAAGCGTAGCCCTGGCAGACTGTAGAACTTAGTAAGCGATCGCAATATCACCAAATTTGGGTAATCCTGTACCATTGAAATCAAACTTTGCTCTCGGTCTGGTGGCAGAAAATCCATAAAGGCTTCGTCCACCACCACTAAAGCAAATTGTTCCAAATATGGTACAATTTCATCCCTCGAAAACATCCGACCAGTGGGATTGTGCGGGTTATTAATTAATAAACCAGCCGAAGCTGGGTTGAAAGAGGCAAGACGCAAAAGCATCTCTTGCCCCAATTCCCAATTTCCAATTCCCAATTCCCAATTCAGCACTACCGCCTTAAACGCCAACAGCGATCGCCAGTAATCGCCAAAGGCAGGCGTTACCAGACAAGTTACTGCAAGGGATGACAAATCCCACCCAGCCCAAGTTAGCAACTCTGCCGAGCCATTACCCGGCAGAATCCAATCAGGCGCAAGTTGGTGTAGCTGACCCAGAGATAGCCGCAGATCGTGGTATTCCGGGTCAGGATAGGCTCCCAGGTACTGAATATGCGCCTCAATAGCCGCAAGTGCCGCTGGGGGAGGCCCCAACGGATTGATACTAGCCGAAAAATCAAGAATTAGGTGGGGGGAACAGCCTGCCAGTGAAGCTGCCCAGGCTAAGTTACCCCCGTGAACAGGTCGCCTCAAGGATTTTTGCCGCTTTAGATAAGCTGTTATTCTTCAGGCGCGACTTTTTCTTTAAACAATTTACCAGCAGAAAATGCTGGAACCTTAGTCGCGGGAATTTCCATCTTATCGCCAGTTTTAGGGTTACGTCCCTCACGAGCTTTGCGTTCCCGTGACTCAAAAGAGCCGAAGCCCACCAAAGTCACCTTAGCGCCAGAAGAAACAGCTTCCATGATGGCTTCCAAAGCAGCACTCAAAACCGCGTCAGCTTGCTTCTTCGTGACATTAGCTTTATCTGCCACGGCATCAACCAATTCACCTTTATTCATGTTTCATCACTCCAAACGGTTTATACAAAACGTGCTTTTTGCACCTCTACAGTCTCAAAAAAGGGCTATAGGCACGGTTCTTCGAGAGGAATTTTAGCCTTGAAAAAGCTGAAACTCCCACGCCCTCGAAGTTTCACTGCATTATTCTAAAGTGTGTACGCTTGATATGGATCGTTGAAACCTTTAAGTTATGTGGATTTGAGGATTTTTTTTGATTAAGTCTATCTAATGGAGTATTTCTTAGAGTCCTAAACGCCAGTTTTGGGTTCAAAAACTCCCCCTATTCCACAAATAAGCCCCCTGTCTTCCGACAAGGGGCAGGGGCAGCCTAACTACTAAAGTCGCTGCTACTCAAACCAAGCCCACCTGCGCGGGCTTTCTCTAGTAACGAAACTCTAGCCTCGGTGGGCAGGCTTTGTTTGCCTAGCGCCAGGCTGACGGTCTGGCACTACCTTCTACTGATTCGGAGCCGGGAAACCCTTGGGATCCAATAGCTGACGCGCATTTTGTCCTGGGGTGTAGCTGTAGCCAAACGAGGAGCGAGCTGCGTCATCTAGAATCTGAGGTGTCAGCAACACAATCACCTCTTGTCGTTGATTCTGTCGGTTAGTGCTTCTAAACAAGGCACCCAGGATCGGAATATCGCCTAAAATTGGCACCTTAGATACCGTAGTTCGGTCAGACTCCTGAATGATGCCGGATAGAATTAGAGTTTGACCATCCCGCAGGCGAATTTCTCCAGAATTCAGCTGCCGAGATTGTAGCAAGGTGATGACACCAAGAGGGGTGTTTTGAGAACCTCCAACCGACGATACAGTGGGACTCACAGCCAGGGAAACAAAACCGTTATCGTCGATCCGATTCACACTGATATCCAGAATTAGACCTGCCTGCTTAATGATTGGTCGCGTACTAGGAACTTGATTACCTCCGGCATCAGCGACGAAGGTGGTTTCAGTACCTCCAAACACCTCCTGTGTTAGGTTGACAACCGCTCTCTGTCCTTCTTGTACTACTAGAGTCGGGTCGGTTAAAATCTTAGCATTGCCACTTTGAATCTGCGCCCGCAATGCTGATAGAAACCTGCTAGGGAACTGGAACAAGCTAGGGAGACTGTAGGTAAAAGTGCCAGGAGTACCAGGAGTAACCTGGGTTGTTTGCCGGCCTGTTGTTGGGTCAATTGTTACTGTTGTCGTTGGAGCGGTGCCTAGAGTAAAGTCTGTGACACCAGGCTGGAAAGGATTCCTGCCTGTACCAAACGGAGGACGAGCATATATTCCAGGCTGTGTTGAAAAGCCAATTACATTGCCTAAATTATCTGTTATGGGCTGTGGAGAAGACTGAACATTACCCCTCTGATTTATGGGACTACCAAACGGCTGAGGAGTACCAGTACCAAAGGGGGCATTAGGCTGAGCATCTAGGAAAGGATCTCCTTGAAACGGACTCTGGATTACCGTTGGGCTAATCAGACTGCCAGTCACTTGTGCGTTCGTAGGTGGTGTAACACCGCCATAGTTAAATGCTGCTGCTCCCCGGTCAATGCTAAAGAAACTGTCCCCGATCCCAAAGGAGAAGCTGGTGCCTAAGTCACTGGTGTTTAATAAGTTGACATCAACGATCTTGACATTCACAGCAACTTGGCGACGGCGGGCATCGAGCTGAGTTAAGAGGTTTGTAGCGATTTCAACTTTGCGAGGCGTACCAACCAGTGTGATGGAATTAAGTCGATCGTCGGTTGACACTGCTACTCCTTTGAGTAACAAGGGTGCATTTCCCTCTGTTGCTCTGAGTGCTAGGATTGATGGCGTTCTGATTTCGACGGTTCGAGCGGCTGCTCCCTCGCCAATTGTCTGAATTTGAATTTGCTCTGTAGGAATTTGAGTTTCTGCACCCTGGGCAGTCAGAAAATTTGCTGCTGCCGTAACGGGAACTTGATTGAGTCGAATGCTGCGTGCGATGACGTTCCGAGCGTCGTCGGGCAGTCTAGCACCTACGAAAATTGTGTTTCCAACTCGGTTTGCTTCTAAGCCGCTCAATTGGAGGACGGTGTTGAAGACATCTTGAACTGGCTCGTTTTCAATATCCAGGGAAATTGTGGGGCCGCTTTCTGGGGTTGCACCACCGGGAGCTGGAGCTGGTGCGGGTTGTCCAGGTTGACCTTGTGCCGCAGCTCCTGTAAAGGCAAGGTTAAGACCCGCAGAACGGGCGAGTAATCCTAAAACTTCTCGAACGGGGGCATCGCGTAAGACTAAGCGGGGTACGCGCTCAGCTGTACCGAGATCGATGACAGTGGGGGCGGCGTTGGTGTTGGAGATGGTAATATCGCCAACTGGGGGCGCGATCGCTCTCGGTAAGAAAGGCGGTGCCGCAGTAACTGGTTGCACAGCCCCCGCGGCTGGTGCTGGAACCCCGTCAATCGTAATTTTCGGGTTTGGCACCAGAACGTCTGGGTTGGGGGTGGTTATTACTGGTTGAGCCGGAGGAACTACTGGTAGCGCTGGAGCCGCTTGCCCCGGCAATGGCGCTGCTGGAGCCAGTGGCGCTGCTGGAGTCAGTGGTGCTGCTGGAGTCAGTGGCGCTAGCGGCGGTGCAGCCTGAGCAATTGGCGCTGCTTTCTCTGGGAGAGGATCTTTGACTGGTGCCGAGTCGTTTGGAGTGGGAAGTGCGGCTTTGGTTGTACCTGCAACTGGGTTAACGCTTAAGGTAATACCTCGTTCTTTATTCGAGCTAACTTCTCCAGATGGTGCTTTGTCTTCCCCGCTCACTATCACCCGGATGCTGTTGGCATCCTGCTGATTCACCACTATCGATGCGATGCCTGGAGCCGGGTTTTCCTGACGGAAACTCTCACCTTGAGCTAAGCTCAACTGGGTATTTGGCAAATCTGCCGTTAATTCATTTCCACGGCTAACTGTAAAAATCTGAGGGCTGATAACAGACTCCTTAGAGTCTTCGCCCTCAGATGTTTTTAGCACTACATCCACACCGTTAGCCGTCGGATTGAGCTGCACGTCTGTTACTTGCGTAACAGATGCCATTACTCGTTGCGTTGCTGGCAAAACTAATGCCGAACCCAGCAAAATCCCACCCAATTTTGATAGCTGTTTCACTATTTTCTCCTCACACAAAAAACCAATTTCTGCATCTTAAATAACAGCTTTCATGCCGACTTTTCGGCACCATAAGCGCTGTTTACTGCGCCGGTGGTGGAGCCGCCGCTGCCGCTGCCTGTTTCGCTTCTTCCGGTGTCAATGGCAGCAGCACCTGTAGCTTAAAAGAGTTTTCAATCAAAGTTCTGTTGTTTGGTTTACCGCTTGGGATAATTTTTCCTTGGCGGTTTACCACAACTTTTTGTTGAGTCTCACTTTCAAGCATCCTTGCTTTATAGTCTTTTACTAACAGCAATTGCTGTAATCGTTCCAGACTTCTCATAACAGATTGGGTTTGCCCGTAGTCGCCTTCAAAAACTACGTTATACACCTTATGTTTGAGTTTTCCATTGACCTCTGCTCCCAACGAGCTATCAGTAATCACATTACTACTATTGGGAGTTCCGGCATCATTTGGAGCTGGCTCAAATTTTGTCAACTTGGCACTTCTAGCTCTAACGAAGCGGTTGATATCCAGCATTATCGTATCCAGGTTTTTCTCATTTCCAAACATGGAAGTGACAGCGATATTTTGCTGTTTTGCCTGATTTAAGTTTACCTTTGCCTGTGCAAGCTGGTTCTGGAGCTGTTCTTGTTGTTTAATTTGTTCCTGCTTGTTTTTCACATCGTTTTGCAGGGTTTGATACTGATCCCATGCAGGCAGCACCATATTAACACCCAGGTAAGCTGCTCCGAGTAACCCCAGTACACCCAGTAAAGCACCGCTTACTGTGGGCGTGAAGGTAATTCCAAAGGCAGTGGGATATTCAGCTGCGTTATCCCCATCTTGAGATGGTAAAAAATCTGGATTAGCGGTCATTGTTGAAGCGCTCCTTTGTTCTGAAGGTTTCTAAGCCGAGTTACCAATCCTACTGCACCCTTGCGTTCCCACTCTCGGAGTAAGTCGGCAGCAGGGGCATTGCTGAGGCTGGTTTGAATTTTGTATTCCACCACTTTTGGCAATTTGATTTCTAATTTAGGGCCATTCCCCTCAGTTACGTTTTTAGGAAGTTCCACCTGGGTTGTGTTGTCTTTCAACTCAGCAATCACTATTTGGGTGTTGTCGCTGTTGAATAACTTAGACCGCTGCAACGTCAGTAAAAAGTCGTTTACGTGGTCGAAGCTGGGGGCTTTTCCGGTAATTACGATGTTGGAGTTTGGTGGTTCAACTGTAGCACCGGGGCTGGGGGGGGCGGCGGCGGCAGCAGCTGCATCGGGGGTAGTTTGTTCAATGGTGGTGATTTGCAATCCTAGGGGGACGCGATCGCGTATATCCTGTAAAATTGCTGACCAAGGATAAATTTCGTTAAAAACACTAGCGAGTGCCTTTGTCTCTCCTTGAACCGCCTGGGTTTCTTGATTTACTTGTTGAATTTGCTGCTCTAAAGCTTTGCCTTTATTGAGCTGCTCGTCCAATGTACCGCTGACCACAGTCAAGCGTTCTGTTTGGTTTTGCAGCAACAACCACAGTCCTCCCACCGCTGCTGGTAGCAGCAGACCAACTGCCAATCCCGCATAAAGCGGCAGCATCTTCTTACTATCAGGGGCTGATGATTTGCCACCGCCACGAGCGGGGCCTGGTACTATGCCACGATCCTTAAGAAAATTGATATCTAAGCTATACATCCCTTTAAACCTCTCTTAGTCCTAATCCCAACACAACTCCTAATCCCGGTCTTTGCACTGGCGAAATTTCTTCTGTCACCTCCAAAGAGAGAGCAGCAACTGGGTCTACTTGCGTAGTTGGCAAGCTTAACCGTTGCGTGAAAAATTCATCCAGTTGTCCAATTCCTCCTCCAGGCCCTGCTAGTAGCAGCTGCGCCACTTCCAAATTTTCGCTCTGATTTAGATAAAAATCGATAGAGCGACGTAGTTCGTCGGCTAGCTCTCCTAAAACTCTCACCAAAGCAGCCATACCGGGATTGATGCCTGTTGCACCCGACCTGACGTTATCTACTGGCGTGTTGGGAATTGTCATCGCTTGCAGCGTTTCGGTGCTTCTCGATGTTGGTAAATTCATCGCCCGGTTAAGAGCAGTCTGAAGTTGGAACGTTCCAATGGGAACGGTGCGCGAGAATTGCGGCACTCCATCCACGATAATCGCAATTTCGGTGCTATCGAATTCTATATCCACCAATACAGCTGCTTCTTGAGGCCCAAATTGTCGCAATTGCTCTCGAATCGTCCGAATTAGGGCAAAGCTACTAATCTCCAACACATCGATTGTTAACCCAGCTTCCCGGAAAGTCTCGATATAGCTGTTTGTAATTTCCTTGGGAGTGGCAACTAGCAGCACCTGCACCTTTTCAATTCCATCTTCATCGGTGAAAAAGCCCAGCTTCTGATAGTCCACATCGGCTTCTTCCCGTGGGAATGGCAGATATAGACCTGCTTCGTGATCCAGCACCATTTCCCGCAACTCTCTATCATCGAGTTCGGCTGGTACTGGGATAACGCGCACTACTGCTTCTCGCCCAGAAACGGCTGTGGCAACGTTCTGGACTTTTATTTTACTTTCTGCCAGTGCCATCTTAATTAGTTCAGCTAGAGCCGGGGCATCTGCAATCTTGCCTTCTAGGAAGATTCCTTCTGGAACCTCTGTAGAGGAGAGTGCTGCCAATTTGAATCCTTGACCCTGCTTGCGTAGCTGAGCAATATTAATCCGTTCCGGGGCGATTTCTATACCAATTCCTTTGGTACGTTTGGCTATTAATCCTTTAAAGCGGGTAAACATATTTTTTTGTTGGCTTTTCTTCGCAGCCCTGCGATCGCGTAGTAGGTGAGGAGATTGGGTTTAGGGAAATACAGACAGATTTATGGTACCCAATCTAACTCATAAACACATCGGTAGAGACAAAACTACACCCCGAAAGATTCCATACATTAGATATACCTCATCGGGTAGTATAGATTACTTCTATTGCCAAAATGGGATTGCGATTTACATGAGCCGGATAAATACCTGGAGACGTTTGAGCATATTCACCCTATTGGGATTGATGCTCAGCTGGGTGATTAGTTGTAGCCCTAGTCCATCCTCCTCAGGAAACCCAGAAATTGAATTTTGGACAATGCAGCTACAACCACAGTTTACTGAGTATTTTCAAAAGCTGATTGCTAACTTTGAAACTGAAAATAAAAATGTCAAGGTGCTATGGGTAGATGTTCCCTGGAGTGCGATGGAAAGCAAAATCTTGACAGCGGTTTCGGCAAAAACGGCACCGGATGTGGTAAATCTGAATCCTGACTTTGCCTCCCAGCTGGCATCGCGCAATGCTTGGTTAGATTTGGATGCTAAAGTTCCTCAACAGGTACGCTCGGCATACTTACCTAATATATGGAAGGCAAGCACTCTTAATGACAAAAGTTTTGGCATTCCCTGGTATCTGACGACGCGGGTAACAATTTACAATACCGATCTGTTTAAAAAAGCTGGTATCAGTAAACCACCAGCAACTTATACGGAATTAGCACAGGTTGCTGAAGCAATTAAAAAGAAAACTGGCAAGTATGCGTTTTTTGTGACGCTGGTTCCGGAAGATTCCGGGGAGGTGCTGGAGTCGTTGGTGCAGATGGGCGTTCAACTGGTGGATGCGGAAGGTAAGGCGGCTTTTAACACGCCCACAGGTAAGGCGGCGTTTCAGTATTGGGTAGACCTTTATAAGAAGGGATACTTGCCGCAGGAGGTATTGACGCAAGGGCATAGACGTGCAATAGAACTATACCAGGCTGGGGAGACGGCGCTGCTGGGGACGGGGGCGGAGTTTATGAATACGATTGAGAAGAATGCACCCGTTGTCGCGCAAGTGTCGGCTGCTGCACCGCAGATTACTGGCGAGACGGGTAAGAAAAATGTGGCGGTGATGAATTTGGTAGTTCCCCGCGATACTAATCGGCCGGATGATGCTTTGAAGTTTGCTTTGTTTGTGACAAATACAGAAAATCAGCTGGCTTTTGCCAAAGCTGCGAATGTGCTACCTTCTACAGTTGAAGCACTAAAAGAGTATGAACGCCAATTAGCGGGTGATGCCAAAACATCGCCATTGGCACAAGCTCGCGCTATCAGTGCTAGAGATTTGCAAGATGCAGAGGTGCTGGTTCCGGCGATGAAGGATCTTAACAAGTTGCAGAAGGCAATTTATGAAAATTTGCAGGCGGCGATGTTGGGGCAAAAGACGGTAGATCAAGCCGTGAGTGATGCGGCTTTAGCGTGGAATCAGAGGTAGTTTTTTAACGCAAAGTAACGCAGAGAACCTTTACGTTACTTTGCGTTTTTCAAAAAATGACCTATTAGATATAGGGAACCGCACAAGACTATTAAATCATCTGGGGCGGCGATCGCTATGGCTGCTTCCAAGCCAGCTGTGAGTTCGGGATAGATGCGACATGCTAATTGCGGGCAGATGTTTTGTGCAAGGGTGGCTAAAGATTCAGTTTCGGCTGAAGTATGATCTGGTACGGGGACTAAGTAAAGCTTTTCGCCTTCTCTAAGTAAAGCTTTAAAAATATCTGCATGGTCTTTAGTTGAAAGCATCCCCATCACCCAATGTATGTGTGACTTTTCCAGTGTATCGACATACTGACGCAGAGCGATCGCAGCTGCTGGATTATGTGCGCCATCTATTAGTAATTGACGATTTTGCCAGGTTGTCCACTGGAGTCTTCCCAACCATTTAGTTTTTCTCATCCCCGATGCGATCGCTTGTTCGGTAATTTTCCAACCTTGTTGCTGAAGAATTTGGAAAGATGCGATCGCTAACGCGGAA
Source organism: Trichocoleus sp. FACHB-90 (assembly GCF_014695505.1). Classification (NCBI taxonomy): domain Bacteria; kingdom Bacillati; phylum Cyanobacteriota; class Cyanophyceae; order Leptolyngbyales; family Trichocoleusaceae; genus Trichocoleus; species Trichocoleus sp. FACHB-90. Next base: position 12,215 of record NZ_JACJOK010000020.1, on the reverse strand, counting down.
TTCAACAGCTGAAAATCTCCCAACAACGGCAAAGGATACTTTATCGATTTTCGATTTTCGACACCTTCTTTATCAAGGGGGGGATCGGATTCTGCATTGAATTCCAAATTTTCAATACCCCTATATTCCACCCATCTTTCTCTACTCTGTGTCCTCTGCGCCTCAGAGGTTCGTAACTCTACCGCCGCTTGAGGGAAAACAGCAGGACAACCTAATTCCACAATCCGTTGTTTTACGACTGCGATCGCTTCCTCTGGCAATTGCCCAATTACCGCCGGACATCCTGGTTTGAGGATACCAGCTTTTTCTCTAGCGATGTCGGCTAGGGTAGGGCCTAGTACCTGCCAGTGTTCCCGACTGATGGAAGTTATGATGGTAACGAGAGGGCTGGAGCATACATTCGTTGCATCCAAACGTCCTCCCAATCCGACTTCCACCACCACGACATCTACTTCCTGCTGGTAAAAATATAACCACGCAGCAGTGGTGATGACTTCAAACTGAGTCGGTGACTCTTCATCTGGTTGGATAGCTGCTTGGACTTGTAGCAGCAATTCTCGCAGCGTTTCTAGGGAAATTGGCTGTTCGTTGAGACAAATGCGCTCATTCCAATCAATTAAATGCGGGGAAGTGTAGCGTCCGACACGATAACCCGCCTCTGTTAGAACTGCGGAGAGATAGGCACAAACTGAGCCTTTACCATTTGTTCCAGCGACATGAATAACTGGGACAGAGTGGTGCGGGTTGCCCAAATCAGTTAATAGTTTTTCAATGCGTTCTAGTCCGAGATGAACACCAAAACGTTGAAACGGTTGAAGAATTGAGTCGATATCCATGAGCAATTAATACTAATTTTTTTTAAAATTTATTTCTTGTGTAATTTATTGTGTAAATCAGCACAAGCATTCTCTAGCGCATTTACAGGCGATTTGCTAGATATGTGCGGTTATTATACGTTAGGTGGTTTGACCTGAGACGGTATTTTTTTCAGCAACTAAGAATTATTAAGATGGCAACAACTAAAGGCTTACGGGGTACGGAAGACCAAGGGAAAACTCGCCTGCTTTTGGCGCTGTGGGATATGGGCGGAGCGAAGGCGGAAGTTAAGAAAGGTGAATTAACCCAACGAATTCAAAGAACAAATGAGAAAGCTGCGGACTATCAGGGCATTTTTCAAGAATTAGAAAAAGCCGGAGCGATCGCTATCTCCAAGAATAAGATATCCCTGTCTTCCGAAGGTGTCCAGTTGCTAGGCGAGAAACTCGAAAGTGTTGATTTCGAGTTTGACTCTCAAATAGGGGCAAAAACTGCCAATGCTTTGTTGAAGTGGCTCCGAGAGATGGGAACACTATCAAATGGTGCGACTGCTCCTGGTGTGCAAAGTAAGGCGGAAGGGAAAGCGATCGCATCCTACGACGAGTTTAAGCCAGTGGCGTTGGATGTATACGACCAGCTGAACCGGGATTATAACCTGGACAATCTGGTGCCAATTTATCGGATTCGGCGGGAAATTGGGGAACGGGTAACGCGATCGCACTTCAACGAGTGGCTGCTGGAAATGCAAGCCAACGATCTTGTCCAACTCATCGGCGGCGAGATGACAGACATCACACCTGATAAAGCTGAAGACTCCATCAAAACTGAACTTGGCGGAATACGTTACTACGTCAAACGCCTAAGTTCTAAAAATTGATCTAAATCTTTTTGTAAATTCGTTACCTCACGCAATAAGCCATGACTAACTCTTCTGTTTCCTCCGTCGAATCCTTAAAATCTGCTCTTTTGGATCAAAACCCATTTAACGAGGTCGTTGTACGCTATCAAAATATTTGGGGACAGGGATTTCTTGATGTGGAGTCTCTAAATAATCACGCTTCCAATGCAGTTTTTCAGGCGATTGAGCAAAATCGGACAACCTCGATAGTCATAACTGCGGAATATGGAACTGGTAAAACCCACCTTATTAGCCGCATCCGTCATCATCTACAGTCTCAGGGTGGTGCATTGTTTGTCTACGCCAACAAATATGGTGACATCCAACAAATTAAGCAAGGATTTCAGGTAATTTTAGCTGACAGTCTCAGAAACCTTGGTAGCCAAGAAGTCACACAATGGCAGGAACTAGCGACATCTATGGCTAACCAGGTATTTAAGGCTGCTAACCCTAAGAACAAGACTGTTTCTCCTAAAGAGCTAGTTGAAAAATTTGGAAAGGGTAAACCAGAGCAAGTCAATAAATGGGTGAACGATCTAGCCAAAGGATTTCGCAAAGTAAAAGATGTTAGTGATCCTAATATTGTCAGAGCAATTTTTTGGACACTCTCAGATGAAGAAATGCTTGATGCAGTTCAATGGTTAGCTGGTCAAGAACTAGCTCAATTTAAAGCTAACGAGTTAAGATTACCCACTCAACGTCAATCTTTTGATGCTGTTTTGCAAATTTTGGATTTGATAAGTGAATATAACGAACTTGTCATTTGTTTTGATGAATTAGACAATCCAGACACTGATCCAGACACTGGCTTGACAAGAGCGCAAGTTGTGGCTGGTTTAATAAAAGAACTTTTTGAAAATCTCAAGCGTGGGGTAATTCTGAGTGTGATGCTTCCTGCTGTATGGAAGGATAAAGTTAAGCAAATGCCTAGCTTATCTTGGCGGAAGATTTCTGACTATGGAGAACCACTTGATTTAAAATTCATGGATGAGGATTCTGTCATTAATTTAGTGACCTTGCGGTTAAGAGATTTTTATCAAGCTCAAAACTTGGTTCCTCCTTATTCAGTTTATCCATTTTCTGAAAGTCAACTCAGGGGTATTGGTAAAACAAAGTCAGAAACCGTTAGACAAGTATTGGTGTGGTGTAAAGAGAACTTGTCTAAGATGCTAGACCGTGAAAGTGTAAAACCACCTTCAGATCCAGTAGAGGAGGCTTTTATTGAAGAAATGCAAGAAAATATAGGAAATTACTTAGATGATAATTTCCAACTTGCTGATGCTCTTTTATTTGGCTTTCAGACATTCATTGGACAGACAGTAGAAAGAGTAACCATTGAAGAGGTTACAGATAAAGTATATAAAAAGAAAACGGACAAGCACCTCAATTTCAAGATAATTGGCAAAGAAAACGGACAACCTGTAAAAATTGGCGTTGCAGTTCTTCAGTATGCTGGTGGCGTGGCGCTGGGAACAGGTTTGGGCAAGCTGAATGACTATAAAAAATTTGATTTAACTAGAGGTTGTTTAGTTCGTTCCAGGTCTAAGAAAATGACTAAACCTATGGAATCCAAGTATCTTGAACCTCTAATCAGAGAAAAAGGTGGAGAATTTGTGGAACTCAAAGAAGATGAGATAAAACCTCTAATAGCTATTCGTGCTGTTCATCAAAAGCGAGAAGTGGACTATAACTTAAGCGAGGCTGAAATTATTAAGTTCATCACTGAGAAAGGGGCTGAAAAAATGCTAGGAGCTAGTAACCCTCTGCTTAAAGAAATTCTCAGCGATCCATCTTATGAGGTGCCTACGGATATGATTGAAGACGAACCCGTAGTTTCAGAGGAGCCAATGATGGTTGATGTATCTGAATCAGACAACATAGAAGAAGCAATCGACACTTTATTCAACAAAATTAATGCTTGATATCCTGGCTATAGCAGTCTTAAATGCTTCGTGAAGGCAAGATACCCGACTTCTCTAAGAGTCGGGTATCTGAAGGTCTAGCATCTCACAACTCCAATAAGATTGCTATATAAGTTAAGTGCAACAGAGAAATTTATGAGTACCATGCGGACAAAACTACCGACTGATACTTGGGTTGTAGCTACATGGGATGAATTTATCCAAACCGTTGAAGACCCAGCTTATCAAAAAGCTAAAGGCTACTACTACAATGGACGAATGAGGATTGAAACTATGTCAGTAGGCCCTGATCATGCAAAAGATAATGGGATTATTGCTATTGCTGTCACCTTATTCGCCGCTCTCAAAAATATCCCACTGAATTGCTTGGATAACTGTAGCTACCGGAAAACAGGTGTTCGAGAGTGCCAACCTGATGTATCTTACTACATCGGAGAACGGGCGCAAATGGTACCGACAGGAACAGCGATCGCTAATCTTGACATTACTCCACCGCCAGATATAGCTATTGAAATTTCTGACAGTACCCTAGCTGATGACAAAGGCGAAAAACGCTTACTTTATGAAGATATAAAAGTATCTGAATATTGGATAGTGGATGTGCAGCAAGCCGAAATAATTGCCTTTGAAATAATTTCTAGTGGTGGTAGTAGAAGAATTACTCAATCTCAAATATTACCAGGTTTAGAGATGGCAGTATTAGAAGAGACTTTGCGGCGCAGTCGTCAAATGGCACACTCTCAAGTTGTGGCTTGGTTATTAACTCAATTTCAACCATAAGATGAAGTATGTCGCCAGTCAATTTTGTCAACCTTGATACTGCCCTAAAAGTACCAGCGCCAGACATTGAAGCGTTAATTCAAGGGAGAGCGATCGCAGCTACGCCTCGGACATTCATTGATCCGGGGCGACAATTTGCTCTCTATCCTGCTGATGCTTCGATTAACTTGCTACCAACTGAGCAACATTATCGCCCGAATTTTTTGTCTGTTGCTCAAACTGCATTTGCCCAGTTAAATTCTGAAACAGTCACAATTAAAGCTTGGGCTAGGTGCGAACTGTGCCAAGTTATAGATAATTCTGAAGCGTTAGAAGCTTTGTCGCGGTTGACAATTTGGACAACAGAAGCATTGCAGCAAATTCTCTCGCAACGTCCTTATATTTTTCTGACTTATTTACGAGTTTATCCGCTACCTCAACCGATAGAAGTTCCAGTAAATCCCAAGGGTAATTTTGTTTCTTTACCGAATCTCCTAACTGTTACTGAATCTTCGCCTGTATTGAGCGATCGCGTCTTCACTCAACGCCGCCAGCAGCTAGAACACAGACAGCCGCCACTGCATCCAGAATTGGAAGAATTGCAGAATGCGATCGCGCAGTTATCTATCAACAACCCAACAGCTAAAGAACTAGATCGAGACATCAAAGTTTTTCTCGGTTGGACTGAATCCTTACACCTAAGACAATCTGACCCCGATTTAGCTTGGATAAACACAATTGCTGACTTAGGTAATCGTAGTAAAGAAAATGAAGGCACAAGTAACTATCAAGCTGGTACTGATTTTGAGATTGTAGTCCGTAACAGCCTTGAATTTTTAGGCTTTACAGTTGACTATTTCCATAAAGGCGGTGCTGGTGGTGTAGATGTCTTCTGTTCACAACCCTATCCTCTAGTAGGTGAATGTAAAGCAGGTAAAAGTATCCCCAACCCAACCGCAGTGCAACTGTTAAATTTGGGAACGCTACGCCTCAAAAGTAAAGAACTATTTCAGCAAGCTGCTAAATTAATTATTGGCCCCGGCGAACCAACTACCCAACTTAATGATGCTGCAATAATACAAGGTATGGCGATTATTAATCCTGAAACACTTGAGAAACTGGTAAAACTGCAAAGTAAGCATCCTAACTCAGTAGACTTGTTTAAGCTGAAAAATTACCTGAAGCCGGGACAATCTGATGATGAAGTTGAAAAATACATTGCTCAAGTTGAAAAAGAGATTAGATTGCGATCGCATCTAGTCCAGCTCTTGAAAAAGCATCTAGAAACTACAGGCGATGAGAATGTTGGCATTGATGCCCTTCATGTAGCTTATCTTTACTCCAATCCACCTCAGCCATTAAAAACTGAGGAAATGCACGATATTCTGATTGAGCTTTCCTCACCTTTAGCGGGTTACTTGGGACGAATTAAGGGTAGTGATTGGAGGAGCGATCGCTTTTACTTTCTGCGCGACTTGTCAATGGATATCTGAGATAGAGAAAGCGATCGCTTGTATTTCCGGCGCAACTTGTCAGCCTAGGCATACTCCAGCTTTGGAGAGAGCGATCGCATTCTTTGAAATATAATCATCAACTAGCGATATTTTTCTCGCATTGCGAATCAGATGCAAGTTGTAACGTTAAAAATTTTTGTGCTGCTTGTGGTGTGAAAAACCAAATTTAGTTCATCAAAATAATTAGCCTTTCTGGGAAAGTTAGCCGCTTCTCTTAACATCTGGAACGCCACAAATCACCAGATGAATCGCACCAAGTTTATCGTCCCCAGGCCATAGTGGGCTTCAGTGTGCTATCTGCCAAAAGATATAAATGCTGCTTAAAGTATCTTAATCGTTGACGATTTGCTGGCGAACTGTAAAAATAGATACAGAAATAAAAATATTTACTTCTTACCAAATGGGGATTCGGAGCCATCAACGGCACTGGAGAATAGAACTAGAGAGAGATGTCGCACTCGTAACCTACCTCATTTAGTAAGAAATACTCAGGAAACTTAATCAGAGGCAAAATTTATGAAATTTTCTTATCGCGGTAGCAGTTATGAAAACACCTCACCCACCCTGGAAGTGACTGAAGGCGAAATTTTGGCTAAGTATCGGGGTCAAAATTATAAAGTTCAATATCCCAGACACGTTCAGGTTCCTGATGTGATCGTTAATTTAAAGTATCGTGGCGTTCCCTACATCGTCGGCAAAACCGGAACAACCGATACTCTACAGCGGCAACATCTTGAACAATTGGTAAATTTACCGGAGTGCAAATTGTCAGCGGATAAAAACCGTCAAAAAATGATGGATGAATCCGCTAGAATGCACTTGGAGAGTATCCGGCGCAGTCTGGAACACCGCATCCAGGTAGCCAAAGCTAACGGAGATGAAAACCTGATGCGCCTTCTGGAGGCAGAGTCGAAGCAATTGAGCGGGTGCTAATTAGGTGAAACTGATTAGAATATCTCTGGTAGGCAAGATGCCTGTCAGAGATATTTAATTTAGTAGTCTGCAATTAAAGTGCGATCGCGTTTCGACAGAAAAATATCGCGCTCATCCCCCTAAAGGTGTAGAATTTGATCTAAGCACGAAATCTTCAAATCTGAAGACGACGGATTCCTGGTTTATATAAGTAAGCGGGCGATAGAGAGCGATCGCCTTTTTTTTTGTGCAATGTTGCCGTCGAACAACCAAGTTGCAGCAATCCGTACAAATCCTATTTCAATTTTTCACAATAATTAATAATGTTGATCTGCGTCTCAAGCAGTAGCGGCGACACTCTCTGTTCACTGGTGGCTGTGAAGCGCAGGTATCGAGATTGTATTCTCCAGGCGGAGAACCTAAAAGCGATTCGCCCCTAAATTTTGCTCTTAATTGTTTGTGGAGACTAGAAAATGTTTGAATCTTATCGTCAACACGTTGCTGAACGTGCGGCTTTGGGAATTCCCCCTTTACCCTTGGATGCCGAACAAACATCGCAACTGTGCGAAATGTTGAAAAATCCGCCAGATGGTGAAGAAGAGACGTTGTTGGAATTGTTGCGCGATCGCATTCCCCCAGGCGTCGATCCCGCAGCTTACGTCAAAGCAGGATTTCTCACCGCCGTTGCCAAAGGCGAAACCAAAAGCCCCCTAATTTCCCCCATCTACGCCATCGAGTTGCTGGGGACAATGGTAGGCGGCTACAACGTGCAATCGTTAATAGATTTACTTAAATCAGACGATGAATTGGCATCAGCAGCCGCAACAGCTTTAAGCAAAATCATGCTGGTGTATGATGCCTTCCACGATGTAGAGGAATTATCCCAAACTAATCCCTACGCTAAACAAGTAATCGAGTCTTGGGCGGCGGCTGAGTGGTTCACCTCTCGCCCCACTTTGCCCGAAGCCATTACCGTCACCGTATTTAAGGTGCCCGGAGAGACGAACACCGACGATTTATCTCCCGCAACCCATGCCACAACCCGCCCGGATATTCCCTTGCACGCCTTGGCAATGCTGGAATCTCGGCAACCGGGAAGTTTGGAAACGATTGTCGAGTTAAAGAAAAAAGGGCATCCCGTTGCCTATGTGGGGGATGTAGTGGGGACTGGTTCATCGCGCAAATCTGCGATCAACTCAGTGCTGTGGCACATTGGCAATGATATACCTTTCGTGCCGAACAAACGGGCGGGGGGATATATATTAGGGAGTGCGATCGCGCCCATCTTCTTCAACACCGCCGAAGATGCAGGTGCATTGCCCATCCAGTGCGATGTCACCCAGATGGAAACCGGCATGGTAATTACCATTCATCCTTACAAAGGTGAAATTACCAACGAATCTGGCGAAGTAATATCCACCTTCAGCCTCAAACCCGACACCATCACCGACGAAGTACGCGCCGGAGGACGCATTCCCCTACTTATCGGACGCACCCTCACCGATAAAATCCGAGTTGCCCTTGGTTTGGAAACAAGCCCCATCTTCATCCGTCCTCGCCCACCCATCGACACGGGCAAAGGATACACCTTGGCACAAAAAATGGTCGGCAAAGCCTGCGGACTCGCTGGGGTGCGCCCTGGAACTTCCTGCGAACCAATAATGACCACTGTTGGTTCTCAAGATACCACAGGCCCCATGACCCGCGACGAACTCAAAGAACTCGCCTGTCTGGGTTTCAGTGCAGACTTGGTAATGCAGAGTTTCTGCCACACCGCTGCCTATCCAAAGCCAGTGGACGTGAAAACCCACAAAGAACTGCCCGACTTCATCGCCCAGCGTGGCGGTGTCGCCTTGCGTCCCGGCGATGGTATCATCCACTCTTGGCTGAACCGGATGCTGTTACCAGACACAGTGGGAACTGGCGGCGACTCCCACACCCGCTTTCCCTTGGGTATTTCCTTCCCAGCAGGTTCCGGGTTAGTTGCGTTTGCAGCAGCTTTGGGCGTAATGCCGTTGGATATGCCGGAATCTGTTTTAGTCCGCTTCAAAGGCGAATTGCAACCCGGTATCACGCTGCGGGATATTGTCAATGCCATCCCATATATTGCCATCCAAAAAGGTCTTTTGACTGTCGAGAAACAGAACAAGAAAAACATCTTTTCTGGGCGAATTATGGAAATTGAAGGTTTGCCAGACTTGAAAGTTGAGCAAGCTTTTGAATTTACCGATGCCAGCGCTGAACGTTCTTGTGCAGGTAGCACAATTAAACTCAGTATCGAGACAATTTCTGAATATCTGCGTTCCAACGTAGCGCTGATGAAAAACATGGTAGCGCGAGGCTATGCCGATGCGCGTACCATCATGCGCCGCGTCGCCAAGATGGAAGAATGGTTGGCAAATCCCGTGTTAATGGAAGCAGATCCGGATGCGGAGTATGCAGAAATTATCGAGATTGACTTGAACGAAATCAAGGAACCAATTGTCGCCGCACCGAACGATCCTGATAACGTCAAGTTACTTTCTGAAGTTGCTAACGATCCAGTGCAAGAAGTATTCGTCGGTTCTTGCATGACGAATATCGGACACTATCGCGCCACCGCGAAAGTGTTGGAAGGCGAAACAGCAGTCAAAACCCGCTTGTGGATTTGTCCTCCAACTCGAATGGATGAACACCAACTAAAAGAAGAAGGTGTTTATGGCGTATTTGATGCCGCAGGTGCGCGTACAGAAATGCCGGGATGCAGTTTGTGCATGGGAAATCAAGCCCGTGTGGATGATGGTACAACGGTGTTTTCAACTTCCACTCGCAACTTCAATAATCGCATGGGTAAAGATGCGCGAGTTTATCTCGGTTCTGCTGAATTAGCCGCTGTTTGCGCGATGTTAGGACGCATTCCCACAGTGCAAGAATACATGGAAATTGTGGCGAAAAAAATTCATCCTTTTGCGGGTGATTTGTATCGCTATCTCAACTTCGATCAAATCGCTAATTTTGAGGATGAAGGTCGCGTGATTGCCTTAGAAGATATGCCCAAGATTGAGGATATTTTGGGTATTCCATCTGGTGCGTTGAAGTAGAATAACTGTAGGGTGGGCAAAGCCCACCTTAATCAACTGATGAATAAAAGGATATCAGGTTATGAGAAGCCCATCGCTCCCCAACCCAAATAGTCTCTACGAACAAGACTTTTATCTGTGGATACAAACTACTGCTCAACAGTTAAAAGAAGGTCGATTTAAGGAGATAGATATTATTAGTTTAATTGAAGAAATTGAAAGTATGGGTAAAAGTGAAAAGCGAGAGTTAAAAATTCGGTTGATTATTCTTTTAATGCACCTTCTTAAATGGCAATATCCGCCTGAGAAACGGAGCGCAAGTTGGCGCAGCACTATCACCGAACAGCGTATTTGTATTGAAGGGTTACTAGAAGATAGTCCCAGTTTGCAGCCTCTAATTTCAGAAGTATTTGATGATTGTTATCAAAAAGCTCGCCTGAAAGCATCCGATGAAACAGGGATTAAATTAAGCTTTTTCCCTAAAGAATCACCTTTTACTCCCGAAGAAAGTTTGAAATATAGTTTTTTAGATTGATAAATCCAAATGGACATTCCCCTGCAATGGAGAGGCCAAACTGCGTTTCTGCCTGAAATTGCTGACAATACAAATGAGGCTTAAAGATGCTGTTGGAATTAAAGCGATTTAATATACCACCTGGTCATAAAGTTTTTCTAGAAGATATAACTTGGCAAGAATTTGAAACCATCTTAGAAGAGTTAGGAGAACATCGTGCGTCAAGAGTAGCCTATGACAATGGAATATTAGAAATCATGACACCCTTGCCAGAGCATGAAAGCATTAAACTTTTTATTACTGATTTTATCGGAATTCTTCTAGAAGAACTAGATATTGATTTTTATCCTCTTGGTTCTACTACTTTTAAAAACAGGGATATGCTCAAAGGGATAGAACCCGATAACTGTTTTTATATTCAAAATGAAGCAGCCGTAAGAGGAAAAGAAAAATTAGACTTATCCATCGACCCACCTCCAGATTTAGCCTTAGAGATAGATATAACTTCTCGCACTCATCCAAGTATTTATGAAGCATTAGGAGTGTCTGAGCTTTGGCGATTTGAAAAGGGGAAGTTACAAATTAATATATTACGAGATAGAAAGTATATTGAGTCAGCCTTTAGCCTGATTTTTCCTAATTTACCGCTTATTGAGGTGATTCCTCAGTATTTGAGCCAGGTAAGGACTGTTGGTAGGAATAAGACAATGAGAGCTTTTAGAAATTGGGTACGGAAACAAATTACAGTATCGTAAAATCTCAGCCTCGACTTCGATCAAACCGCCAACTTTGAGGATGAAGGCCGCGTGATTCCGCTGGTGGAAGAAATCCCTGTTTTGGGGATGCCTACGGCGGCTGGTCGATAATAGAGCCGTACCCATAGTTGCCCTCAGGCTTTAGCGTGGGGCTACACAAATGAAGCCCGCCTGTGCGGGCTTTTTAACATAAATTTGCAATATTTTCGTCTTTAATGAGACAAAATGCAGTCTATCATTGTATAGAACAAACAATAAAGTCAAAAGTAAGAATGAAAGCATCAGAAACCAGCCTCCGCAATTTACTAGAAGGCGGTAAACAGTTTCAAATACCGCTTTTTCAAAGGCCATACTCTTGGAGAAAGGAGAACTGGGAGACTCTGTGGGAAGACTTGATGAGTCTTTATAAAGATGAGGTGAAAGGCTTTTATTTTCTAGGCCCTATAGTAACCCAAGCAGTACCTGGAACAGCTGATGGGATATCTCCATTTATTGTTATAGACGGACAACAACGTCTTACAACCCTTACCATCCTTCTGGCAGCACTGCGAAACTATTTAAAAAAATCTGATCAACAGATGGCAGACCAGGTGCAGGAATTCTACTTAATAAATAAGTATCAAAAAAATGACGATTTCTATAAAGTGCTGCCTACCCAGGATGACCGCGAGGCATATTATAGAATTATCCAGATAAAAAAAGAGAAAGGCAAGGAGCTAAAAAAAGAAGGACAAATATATGAAGCTTATAAATTTTGGCTCTCCTGTACTTATGGGTATAAGTAAATTTTATTTAAATAAGCAAGCTAGCAGCTTCTCTCGTAAAGATTCAAAGCTCTTAAAACCATAGCTCTGCCGAATAATTAACTTAATTCTATTATTAATCCCTTCCATCACTCCGCTCGTCGTTTTACTAACAAAGTAATGACTAATTTCAACCAGATGATTCTCAATACTATGAACAGCTTTTCCGAAAATAATGCGGGCAGAATTCAACCAGCTTTTGAGTCGCTTAAATCCAATTTTTACGGTTGGACTCGTTTCATAAATGTCGCGGAGTTCCTCCT
>NZ_JACJOK010000002.1:0-1823 GCF_014695505.1 Trichocoleus sp. FACHB-90 | reverse complement strand
AGAGGATTTATTTCTCGAAGAAATATCATCTTCAAACTGAATTGATATACAACGTTTTTATTGTAATATATGTTGTTGGTTGCTTGTGTAACTAATTTTGTCTAACTACTTATTGAAGGAGATACTGTTGTCCGTCGCCGCCTCATCGAGTTGGGCAAGGTGCCAGTGGCTACCAGTGTCATTGTTTGCGGGGAACTCATTTTCATGGCACAAAATTCACAACAGAAGGCGGCTAATCTAATCCGAGTGCAAGCTTTTGTACAAGGCATCGACATCTATTCGGTGGACAGGGAAACTGCCCATATCTACGGTGAATTTAAAGCGGAAATCATCGCTCAGTTTGGCCCCAGAGAAAAAAGTAGACGCAGAACAACCAGGATTGAAGCGTTAGGCGTGAGCGAGAATGATCTGTGGATTGCTGCTACTGCCTTGCGTCACGGTCTGAGTGTGGTTTCATCTGATAGTGATTTTGAACGGATGCGAGAGGTAAGAACGTTTCCAGTAGAAAATTGGTCATCGCCGCCGTCACCTCCCTTACCTGAGCCTTGAATGGGTGTTAGTGTATCTTCACTCCTTGCGATTAGCCCGACAGCAAATCCCTCACTTTTCTTCGCGATGAGCGATCGCAGCACCCAGTCCTGCTCCAACGCCTACGATTACTGCAACTTTAGAGAGATTTATCAGTTCTAACCCTCATTGATTGGTAGTCTTACCTCAAGAACACCTGGAAAATAGTTAAGATGACACAACTGCGTGCCTTGATTTTTGACATTGATGGAACGATGGCAGATACTGAGCGAGATGGTCATCGCGTTGCTTTCAATCGTGCCTTTGCTGAAGCTGGTTTAGATTGGAATTGGTCAGGTGAGCTGTATGGAGAGTTACTTGAGGTTACGGGGGGAAAGGAACGCATTCGCTTTTACTTGGAGCAGTATCAACCGGATTTCGAGCCACCGACTGACTTGGAAAAGTTTATCACCGACATTCATGCGATAAAAATCAAATGTTTCCAACAATTGGCGGCTGAGGGGGCTATGCCGTTGCGCGTAGGAGTGAAGCGATTGATAGAAGAAGCCCGAATTCAAGGAGTTCGCTTGGCGATCGCAACAACAGCTTCACGCCCCAATGTTACTGCCCTATTGGAACATTCCCTTGGAGCCAATAGCCCTTCCTGGTTTGAGGTGATTGCCGCTGGTGATATCGTTCCTGCCAAAAAACCAGCACCAGATGTCTATCAGTATGTCCTACAGATGATGGATTTAGAGGCCCAAGATTGCCTTGCGATTGAAGACTCGTACCAGGGTTTAGAAGCTGCCTGTCAACTAGGTTTGAAAACGGTTGTTACGGTCAACGAATACACGCAAAACCAAGATTTTTCCGGTGCAATACTGGTATTAAATCACCTGGGAGAACCTCTTCAACCCTTTAGTGTTCTTGCTGGTGATGCTGGAGATGCAAGTTATGTCGATATAGCATTGGTGCAGCGTCTCCACGCTCACTAACGTTTGAGAAAAACGATCGCTCCCACTAGAGCTAATAAGATGAACACAAGCCATCTTTGCTTCTGGAACGGACTACGTGCTCAGTGATAAATCTTAACTTTCCTTGCATCTTTCTCAAAATTTTGAGATATTGAATTGAAAAAATTAATTCAGATAGAAACTTATGGCAACTGGGTCTTGCGGCATCATGGGGTAAAATGTAGCAATTGCTACATTTTACCCAAAAAGAACAATGGACTTTCATCTAGATACCTTATTAAACTTACCGAACGTTACGGTTTTCACCGCTTATCAAAAAGAAGGATTCTTCATTCTGAAATT